>JAEZOA010000062.1 GCA_023441625.1 Bacillota bacterium | reverse complement strand
AGACTTTCTTTTCAGCGTAAGCATGCGAAAAAAGGTTGTCGGAAAGCCGTGTGCGGGAAAACTGCATGCACGGTTTGATGAGGGGCGGGTGAGAAATCACCCGTCTACTCTATCACCAAAATCAATATGGGGGTTCAGCACAATTTGTTCGGAAAAGTACTGAAAGGAACAGTGGTCAAATTGCCCTCAAATTCATTCAAATCTACTGATGGGTACACTTATCCCAGCCTATGCACCAAAGTCGGAAGCAAGGGTAACACATCGCCAAACAGGGGCAAGATACTTCGGGACAGAATTCTGATAGTGAATGAGTCTGAAGATTAAACAAGAAAATTTGGAACGAAACAGCACCCACAGTCCATGGTGAACCACTCCTTGACCGGTTTTTTTACTCATGATAAAATGGGACACAGCCGGGGGTTTAAGGGGGAAGATTCCTAAAAGAATTACTGATAAAGCACAACATTTAAAACAGAATAAAATAACAGATATAGACAGAGAAAATTAAAACGATATTGTTTTTCTTCTCTGTTTTTTGTTTTGTCTCTTTCTCAGAATTTACTTGCAATCACTTCTCACCAGAGTTAACATCACACACAATTGAAATTAATACTTTTGTAAGTGTTTTTACAAATAGTAAATAATTCACGTAACGAAGAACAGAATAAAGGCTCGTGAGCCTGAATCACGTAATCAGTCACATGGAAAATGGATAGGCTAAAACTCCCTTGCGAGGTCAAAAGAACTAAAGTTCTCAGACTAACGCTCATATAGTGCGGTTGCCGGCAGGTTTTATGGAGACAAACAATGAAATGGAGGAGATATTATCTATCAAAAACGTAAGATGGCTTTTATAGGTATTGATATGCATAAAGACACACATACAGCGGTGGTTATGGACTGCTGGACTAACAAAATAGGCGAAATCACCTTCGCCAACAGGCCATCGGCATATGACAAATTTATGGTCGATGTGAAAAAGTTATACGGGGACTTGCAGCCGATATTCGGCTTAGAAGATACCAGAGGCTTTGGAAGGAACTTTGCTTCCTACCTTTTGGGGCATAAATACACCGTCAAGCATATAAATCCTGCTTACACAGATGCAATGCGTAATAGTAGCCCTATGTCAAAAAAAGATGACTCATATGATGCTTTCTGTGTAGCAAAGATACTTAGGGATATGCTGGACACACTGACAGATGAGAGCCATGATGATTTATTCTGGACAATCCGTCAATTGGTAAAACGTAGGGATTCTCTTGTACAAGGGATTATTATTGCTAAAAATCAGCTAAATGCCCAGCTTACATATGTTTACCCAAGCTACAAGGAATATTTCTTTGATGTGGATACTAAAACAGCTATGTACTTCTGGGAAACGTACCCACATCCAAAGTATCTTAAAGACATTCAACCAAAAGCTCTTTTGGAGGAATTGAGGAAGGTGCATAGGGGTACAACTGTAAAGAAAGTGAATCAAATATTGACATTATCAGAAGTAAACAGCCCGAAAGAGAAGGACTATCAAGATGAGCGTGACCTTATTATCAGGAGCCTTGTGCGGGAATTAAAGTTCAGAAAACAGGAAAATGAGGATATCGACAGGGAATTGGAAACGCTGATTCAACTTACAGGCTACAAGCTTCATACCATGCCGGGCATTAACCTTATCACAGCAGCAAGCATTATTTCAGAGATAGGCAATATTGAAAGGTTTCCTAACTCTGACAAGCTGGCTCAATTTAGCGGGATAGCTCCAGTTAATTTCAGTTCTGCAGGAAAGGGTAAAGACCAACGCAGCAGACAGGGAAACAGGGTTTTAAATGCTATATTTCATTTCCTTGCAATCCAATTGGAACAGGTAAATCCTAATGGTAAAGCAAGGCATCCGGTATTCAGAGAGTATTTTGAAAGCAAGCTAAGAGACGGTAAAAGTAAGCCCCAAGTTCTTGTTTGTGTGTCAAGAAGAGCTGTAAGGATTATATATGGCATGATGCGGACAAAGACAGAGTACAAGCCATATGAAAAGTTAGATGATTGATATTGTCTGGAACTATCATTATGGTAAAATGGAATAGTAAAAATTGTAAAAATGCCTTAAAAAGAGGTTTCATATAGATTGTGCATTTTAGGGGTAAAAAGAGCTTACAGGATAAAACCATAGTATAGCTTTGATAAAAACTTGGAAATATTAGGAAATAATATTATTAAAGACAAAAAGTTGGAGGTTAAATAATGGATAATTTTTTTGATTCATTTAGTAGTTTTTTTAAATACTTAGAAAGTTCAAAAGTAAAGATTAAGGAAAGTTGGACTAATACTAATTTTTTATCATTGTCACAAAGGTTACTTAGAAGAAATATCCCTTTATTATATGATAATTGGAATATTACTATAAAGGAAGAAGATTTGGAGTATTTTAACTTATCTGGAGTATCAATTTGTTGGTCGAATTCACATGATGAAGATGAATTTATTTATGGTGGATTTCAATTTAATGGTTTCAGTGAAGCTTTAATTCAAGATTCAGATTTTTGGGATACATTTAATTCGATAAATAAACATCAACCAGACGACAAAGAGTTAGAATTTTTGAAAAAATTAAATTGGTTTGAAAAACAGTCATGGGGAGATGATGGAAGATTTGGGTGTTTTTTAAGAAAAGCAGGAGATTTTCCACCGAAGATATATTTTTATGATAATAGTGCCTATTATCCTATGAAACTTGCACTTGAAGAATATTTTGATGCAATGATTGCAAGCTGTGCTGTTAGGGGGTGGCAATATTTTTACATTGATATACCAGATAATTTCCCGGATTTAGTTATGATTAATAAAAGTATTGTATTAAAGGATCTAGAACTTGCTGTAGAAC
This sequence comes from Bacillota bacterium, assembly GCA_023441625.1. Lineage (GTDB taxonomy): Bacteria > Bacillota > Clostridia > Acetivibrionales > DSM-1351 > Ruminiclostridium. The sequence goes on along the minus strand of JAEZOA010000062.1, from coordinate 24,115 downwards.
TTTTGCCTAAACTGTTTCCTGATAGAGATTTTTCTTACCATTCTGGAAGAATGGATTATATAAGGGAAAAATTGCGATAATGATATTGTACTTCATTTTAGTGTCCATGTTGAGGTACGGTAGCAAAGATGACAGTATCTAAAATAGTATACTCAAATATTTTGGTCTTAATAGAGATATGGTTATTCTCTGTTAAGATATTTTCTTTTGTCTACCGTAAAAGCCACAAGTGTCAGTAATGACCATCTTGCAACCCCTTGTCAAATGTGGTAATTCTCATAATCCGACGCCTATAGTAACCCCATCGCATTAAATCCGACACCTATGCCAAATGACTTTCAGCCCGTATTGCGGGCTGATGTAATCCGAGGGGAGGTCGCTTGCGCAGTGAAAAAATAATGTTAATGAGTTTGATAAAAAAGTTAGAAATTCAACAGAAAAGATGACAGAAGCTGAAAAGAAAATGATAAAGTTAAATGTTAAATGTTAAATTAATATATTAAAATGAGGTGATAGTTATTGTTAAATAAGATATTTGATAGTTTTAATTTGCAAAAAAAAAGTACCGAATATGTTATTAATGCCTATGTGGGGAGAGTACCTGAAAAGTTGGTGGAAGTATGGAAACAATATGGTTTTGGAAGTATTTTAGAGGGATACTTGAAAATTGTTAATCCAGATGAGTATCAGTGTATTTTAGAGGAGGTATATGTTAGAAGTAAGGATGCTATTGTTTTGTTTACAACATCAATGGGAGATATTATTGTATGGGAAGATAATAAGTATTTAATCCAATTAAATTTTAGAAGAGGAAAAATGAAAGGAATTTCATCAGGTTTTAAGTATTTTTTCTCTGATTTGGAAGATGAATCTTTTCTTGAAGATAACTTAGATTGGTTACCTTACCGAGAGGCAGTTAAAAAGCTTGGGGTACCTAATTATGATGAATGTTTTGGGTATGAGCCTATTCTTGGGCTAGGCGGCTCAGAAAAGGTTGAAAATTTAAAAAAGGTTAAACTTGTTGAACACATTTATTTAATTAAAGAGTTTATGGGACAAATTGAATAATAGATCAAGCAAAAAAGTATAATTGTCACAACTTTTATTTTTCTGTGTCTAATTAAAGTAAAGACAAAAACAGAAAGGGTGTTAATTTATGCAAAATTATAATTTTGAACTTCTTGACCTTGCTGTAAACGGTGACAAAAAGTCTCTGGAGGCCTTACTATTAGGCGTTCAAGATATGGTTTATAACCTTTCACTTAGGATGCTTGGTAATACACATGATGCGGAGGATGCAACACAAGAAATTATAATCCGAATCATTACAAAACTTTCAACTTTTAAAAAGGAAAGTGCGTTTTCGACTTGGGTCTATCGCATAGCAACTAATCATTTGCTTAATTACAAAAAAGGATTTTTTACTAAGCTACCTCCTCTTAGCTTTGAGTTTTATGGTGAAGATATAAAAAATGGCTTTATAGAAAATACATATACGCAGCTGCAAGGTGTAGATGAAGCGTTATTGTCTGAAGAGCTTAAAATGTCTTGTACTAATGTAATGTTGCAATGCTTCGAACCTCAGGACCGAATCATTTATATCATGGGTACAATGTTTAGAGTAGATAGTAAAATTTGTAGTGATATATTAGAAATGACCCCTGAAGCTTATCGGAAAAGGCTATCACGTCTTCGTAGTAAAATGGCAGACTTTTTAGGAACATATTGTGAACTTGGTTCCTCAAAAAATTGTTCCTGTAAAAAGAGGTTAGGATATGCGATTTCTAGTCACCGACTAAATCCAGCAAATTTAGAGTACTTAAATCTGAGTATACTTGATGAAAGTGTACTGCAGGATTATACGAAAGCTATGGAAAATTTAGACGATTTATCCTTTGTATTTGCTCAACTTCCAAAGTATCGTTCTCCTGAGATTGTTAAGAATTTTGTTAACGAGCTTATAGCCTCAAAGGAAATTCAAATGGTGAAAACAGAGGTTTAAGCAATATAGCTTCTTTTTTGTTTTAGCTAAAATAAGATTCATATGGAGGTTATATGTCACGAACACCAATAGATAAGCATTTACAAAATACAAGGCTAGCAAATGAATATGGAGGTTGGATGTACTGTACAAGCTGCAATAAAACAATTGCCTACCTTTGCTATGTTACATATGATAGTTTCAAATTTGAATTTACCTGCAAGTGCGGTGAAACCGGCAGTGCCGATATAGCATTTGTAGATACACAGGGAGCAATATTAAGCGACAAGCTACCTGTGACAATTAAAAATAGGCTATGTTGCCCTGAAGATAATTCTCCACTTGTAACCTTTGTTGCAAAAAATTTGAATAAGTATAGCTATGAAATAGTATGTAAACCTTGTCAGCATCTTTATAAAGGAGAATTTATTAAAGGTGAGGTAAGAAGAAATTAGAGGAGGAATAACATGAACAACAAACTTGAGATGTTTTTATCTGAATTTGAGTTTAACGAGCCGACTACTAAGCAAGAAATAAAAGATTTAAATAAGAGAGTTAACATTAATTTTCTCAAATGAATATATAGATTTTATGTTTTTCTCAAATGGAGGGAAGGTACTATTAGGGAGTCGTATTTAGCATTATGGAAAGTTGAATATATTGCCGAGTGAAAACCTTCCCTTTGTTCAAGTACCGTTTATTGGTATGGGTTTAGATGAAGTGCAATTATGCGGTAATACTTTTGTTGATTTTATAGAATATTTAAACTCAAAAGAATAGTACTGTTGAGCAAAAAAATGGCAGGTTGTGAGTATAATCTATTAGCGCAGATGATAAGTCTCCATAATTTGTAGAGCTACATGAGATAACCTCTCTGCTTAGTTGTAGATTTGAAATATTTATATTTGAATATATGGTAAAAAATTGATATCATGAATGCATACTTGTTTTATACTACGAAGGAAATAGCTATAAGGAGGAATGTTCAATGGAAATATTAGAAATAGAACAAAATATAGGAATTGGTAAAATAAAACTTGGTATGGAAAGAGAAGATGTTTATAGAGTTTTAGGAAAACAAGGAGATATCAGTGCAACTATTGAATGGATAGAAAATTATCATATAGAATATCGGAACAACAAATTAGTTTTTATTGAAATACCAAATTCGGTATTGGACAATTATTTCGTTTTGTTTAATGGTGTAGATATTTTTAGAACTGAAGCAAAATTGCTTGTAAAGTATATTGCTGAATATGGCAAATACGACGAAACCGATTTGGAATTGGGATATACATATCGTTTTCCTTCTTTAGGGATAGGTCTCTGGAGACCTTCAATATTTGAGTATGAGATGATACATAATAAAGATTTTAAAGATATGCCAGAAGAAATTCAACTTGATCAAATGAAATACCTATTCTTTGAAGCTGTATGCGTATATGTAGCAGATTACTATACCGAATAGAAATATACAGAAAATGTTAGAATAAATGTTAAATCTTCTTACTTCGTTCAATTTATATGTTGCCACCCATATGTTTTATAATAGGTAACTGCAGGAAATTCATATTTCATTCTTGTTATATGGTACGAATCAGAGTTGATATAGGAGGTTGAAAGATGATAACTAATTTTATGATTGAAATGCATGAAAAATACGATGACATAAAATTTCAAAGAGCTTTTAGAAAAGGTTTTTATGGCATACAAGTATGTTTTGTTAACCTATAAAAATTAGCTAAACACAAAATTCAGGACATTCCAAATACAACTGTATTGAAGAATAATCTTAATATATTATATACTATTAATCATTTTCTCCAAACTGCTGCTGCATTCGTTTTAACCAATAATTCTTCCAATGGAATTCCTACTGGACAGATTTTGTTGCATGCCAATGATTTTCCACAGCCTTCATAGACATACTTTTTGTACTTTTTCTTTATTTCTTTTCTGTGTTCACCGTACTGACTTTGATTAATTAATTTAGATGCCGCTACAAAAGAAATTGCTCCATAAAAATTATCTCCTAGAACAAAGTTTGGGCACACCTCTAAACAACATCCACACATTAAGCACCTAGATGCTTGATATTGTTCTCGATACTTTCCTTGTTCTACGATTGCTTCATTTTCTAACCATAATGACATGGTTTTCATGTATTCAAATAAAATGCTTCTATCTACCTTCAAATCTTTAATTACAGGGAATTTGCTTAGAGGTTCAAGTAATACATTATTCCCATTTATAATAATATCTGATAAATATGTACTGCAAGCAAGGGATGGAACGCCACAAATAACTATAGCACAGGCTCCACACATTTTTTGCTGGCAACTACATTCCCAAGTAATTCTCTCAGAAACTTCTCTAGTTGTATTATAAAGTACTTCGCGAGAATTTAGCTCATCAAGTAGACTTGCTACAGTTATATTCAAGTCACCAAGGTATTCAAAGGTTTCATAGTATGGTTTTTCTTTACAAGATTTCTGCCTCTTTATTTTTACACTTATGTTCATGTTCATTATACACCTCTCGTTTAAAAAATATCCTTGTAGCTTAACACAATTTTACCGTCAACATAGTCAGCAACAGTAGTTTTTTGATATAATTCATCATTTCTGTTGGGGAAGTCCTTTCGAATATGCGCGCCTCTGCTTTCTTTACGACTAAGCGCACATGTTAAAATTGTTTTCCCAAGGATAAGTATTTTCTCCATCATATAATTATCATATTTACTACTTGTTTTATCATAGTTTCCCTCAATTTTTTCATGCAGTAACTCCTCAAGTGCAGTAAGTCCTTTTTCCATGTTCTCTTGTTCTCTAACGATTCCAAGGCTATTGTTCATAATTTGGTTTAGCTCAGATTTAATATGAGGGAGGGCAAAGCTGTTTTTATTTGCTGATATGGATTTCATTTCTTCCTTCACTTTTGATATTTCAGACTCATCAAGTTTCTTAACCATCTCAGTGCTGTAGATAGAACTTTCAGTATTAACAGCAGTCTTTGCAGCAATCATGCCTCCATATATTGCTCCCAACAGTGAGTTACCACCCAATCTATTTGCTCCATGATATTGACAGCAGCACTCTCCAACAGCATATAAATTGTTCAAGGTTGTCTGGTGAGATTCATTTACATAGATTCCTCCCATGAAGTAATGAATTCCTGGATATACAGGAATATACTCCTTTTGAGGATCAATATTTAAATATGTTTTGCATTCATCTACAACATCTGTTAATTTTAGTTCAAAAATATCTTTTGATATATGGGTTAGATCTAGATACACCTTTTTTTCACCATCTATTAATATACCTAAATCATTGCATATTTTGTATATTTCCTTTGATACTACGTCTCTTGGCATTAGGGCACCCATTTCAGGATAAAGTTCTTCCATGAAGTACCATGGTTTACCGTTCTGATAGGTAAATAATCTTCCGCCTTCTCCTCGTGCCGATTCACTAATCAGCATTCGCTTATTTGAAAGTTCGACTGTGGTGGGGTGATACTGTATAAATTCAGAATTTGCCAACGAAATACCTCGACTAAGTACTTCGGCTGTAACTGCTCCAGTGTTTAGTACCGATCCAGTTGTACTCCCAAAAATTCCATTCATTCCTCCAGTAGCTAATATTACAGAGCATCCGTTAATTGCAACTAATTCTCCAGTAGTATTCTCTAGAAGAATGCAGCCGATACAGTCATTTGAATCTCCTCCGATATAAGTAACAAAAGAATGGTTCATGTATCTTTTTATAAGTCCTTTACTTTCATATTTACGTGCCTTCTGCACCAAACCAGTGATAATTTGCTTTCCTGTTCCACTTGACGCAAAAACTGTACGCTTTTTCTTTTGTCCCCCGAAATTCCTCAAATCAATCTGTCCCATTTCAGACCGATTAAATAAAACTCCTAAATCACATAAGTGTTTTACAATACTGGGAGCCTCCTGAACCAAACCACTAACTGCATTTGGACTTGCTAGGTATTCACTAGCCTTTATTGTATCTTTATAATGCTCTTCGATGCTATCATCTTCTCCTTTTGTGTTCAGTGCAGCATTTATTCCACCCATAGCCATGACAGACTGTGCACGTTCAGAAGCCATTGAAGATACTAACATAACCGTATGTCCTAATTCGGCGGCTGTTATAGCAGCACTCAGACCTGCCGTTCCCGCTCCAACAACTATAATCGTATTCTTCATAATATATTCCACCTTATGTAATAAAAAATAACTGCTCCACAAAATAGTACTAATAGAACTAAAGATATGAATATCAGAACTTTATTAATTTTACTATTGATAGCGATGCCCATAGATACTAGCATTGGACGTATATTCGAAAATAAGTGAATGAAAATAGAAGTAAAGAAAATAAGATGCACTGTCATATTATCTGATGAAAATTTAGTCAACTGAAATATATTATTATTATCCGGTTGTCTAAAAGATGAAAAATGCATAAACATAATAATAAATATAATTAACCCACTTATCCTTCTAATCCAAAATTCTTTATTCTGTTTTAAATACCATTTCTTTGATGTACAACCACTCTTAATAGTTCTTCCCATAATAATAAACCCAATGACGGTATGTATAATAATTAAAAAGCATCCAAGCCAAGGAAGAATACCACTAGCCTTTTCAATTATTCCAGTCATCATAAAGCTACCTAAGATCCCATGCGTGATAAAAACAATTATGATTGCAGCGGTAACAAGTGCATTGATTCTTCTCACAAGAATTTCCTCCTAATTTTATTTATTTTCTAAAAAGCTTGTAATTCCATATACATGATATTTATTAGTAAATTCAATCATATTTCTTATTTCTTCCTTTTCTCTTACATTGCTTAAAAGGCTTGCCACCAATTCAATATGTTTTTCATAAATTATTCTAAACAAATTGATGTTATCATTTTTTAGCATATTAATACGTGATTCAAAATTTACTAAAAAAGTATTAAGTAAATAATTTATCATATCATCTTTAAAATATTCATATTTTGTTCCTTGACTTCCAGTAAGAAGAATAATCAATATTTCTCGGTTATCAGTTATAAAATTCAAATACTGATCAATAAGTAATGACTGTTTTTTCGGATCTGGATTTTCATTATTATGTTTCCATGTAACTATTTTGTCAGTGAGTATTTTTTTGAGTGAACTAATAAATTCTTCACTAATTAACTTGTAGAAAATTTCTTCCTTTCCTTTGTAATATCTATAGATGTTGCCAACAGATACCCCAGATTTTTGAGATATGTCTGAAATTTTTGTGTTTTGATAACCTTTTTCAGAAAATACTTCAATAGCTGCAATATCAATTATTTCCTTTATCTTTTGTTTTTTATATTGAACCATATTAATCCCCGCCATTAGCGAATAGTATATTCTCTTTTGATATTACATAATATCGTTTAAATTGTCAATGCTTGTATAAATAATATAATATGATACAGCTAACCTTTAATAAAAAGAAGTACACTTTTATACTATAGGTAGCATTGGCTTGTTAATTGCTTCTTGTCGTTCTGATGCCAACTATAGACAATATTCTAATACTGAGATACTGGGAGATTCAATAAAATATATTTTGACACGGCAAAATATTGTGTATCAATATCATTGATGCTTTTGCTGCATGAGCTTTGCAACTTTAACTTTGTCTCAATGAAGAAATAAACATTTCAATTGTAAATGTAACAAAGGCTTCCTTGTCTAAAGCAAAATGATTAGTATAGCTGTTTCCAGATGTAGAAAGCATTACAAAAAAGCCCGTGGCTGTAAAGATAGAAGATAAAGCCAGTTGGGGCATTTCTAAATCAGAACGAATGCTTTTATCAGTTTTTCCATCAATGAACATCTGTACCAGTTCTCTGAATAGGTAATTATCATAATCCAAATATTTTTGCCTAAAAGGCATGTTTGAATTTGCAGTACCCGATTTTAAAACTTCACCGGTATTTATTAGTTTCAGCATTTGAGGAAATTTGCATAGAAATTCATAGTAGGCATAGTAAGACAAACGGATCTTTTCAAGTCCTGTATTACCTTTTTGGCTCTTATTTTTTATCATTTCCATAAGTCGTTTGTAGCCTCTTAATGCCACAGCAAAAACCAGGTCTTCTTTACAGGTAAAATATCTGTAGATAGTCCTTTTTGTATATTCTGACTCTTTTGCAAGATCAGCCATAGATACTTTTTCAAAACCATGTTTACAAAACAATTCCTCTGCTTTAGAGATTATGGCTTCTTCTCGCTCAAGTTTTTCTCGTTCGCGTCTTGATAATTTTTCCAAAATACTTTGCTCCTCTCTGTTGACAAACAAAAAAACACAAGGTATACTAGTAGTGCACAAAGTATACCAGTGGTATTCCTATTGCACTACTAGTATACCTAAATTATACAAGTTAGTCAAGTAATTTAGAATGGGAGTGGTAGAAAGTTGAAAGAAGACAGTATATTAAAAAAATTGACTATTCATAGAGTCTTGGTCATTTTGGTATTTATTGGGGCTTTGATAATAATGAGAGGCTATGAACAAACATTCCAATTATATAGTAAGGGTGTTGGTATACTTGATATGCGGTTTGGATATGATGGCAGTGAGGTTTATCAGTTATTTAGTACTTTGGGGAAGGCTGGCAGATATGTATACATAAAAAATTTGTGTATTGATGTCATATTTATTATAAGTTTTGCATTACTACAAAACTATTTTCTAAAGTGGATTATGGGAAAAGAAATGCTAGAGAGCAGATGGCGTTTATTATTGTCTATTTCTTATCTACGAGGTTCATTTGATATTATTGAAAATATTCTAATATTTGTTTTGTTAATTAACTTTCAATCAGAGTTTCTGTGGCTTGCTACGGTGTCTGGTTCTGTAACCAGAGTAAAGTTTATATTGTTAGGACTATGGCTGGCTGTTGTACCTATTGTATTTATTGTCAGGAAAGTAAGGGGAAAAAGGAGTAAATCCATATGAAATCAATTGGTATTTATTACTTCTCAGGTACTGGAAATACTGAACTTGTTATTAATATGTTTAAGGAAGAGTTTTTAAAACTTGAGTATAATGTTGATTTGATTAAAATTGAGGATGTTTTGAAAAATGGTCTTAAAATTGAAACTGAAAAATATGATTTTGTGGGTATAGGATCTCAGGTTATCGGATTTGGAGCTCCGAACATAGTTAAAGAATTTATCAAGAGGCTTCCTAAGGGGAATGGCATAAAAGCATTTGTTTTCCGTACAGCAGGTGGTGTCGCTCCTATTAATTACAATGCCTCAAAACCAATGATAAGAAAACTTGCAAAAAAGGGTTATGTAGTATTCCATGAAAGAGTGTTCTCTATAAGTAGCAATTGGGTTGCCGCCTTTGATGATGAAGTCATTAAACAGCTTTATATCGCAACAGGCAAGAAAGTTGCTATCATGTGTAAGCAAATAATAGCAGGACATAAACGGATTCTTACAACAGGTGTTTCTCTAAAGGTGGGTATGGAACTTGCTATGCCGATATTTTCTTGGAGTTTACGTTTAGTGGGTAAGGACTTAATTATTAATAAATCCTGTTCCCATTGTGGTCTTTGCGTAAAGAAGTGTCCAGCTGAAAATATCTACAAAAAAAGCGGAAAAATTAAGTTTAAGTTTTCCTGTAACAGTTGTATGAGGTGTGTTTACTCATGTCCTCAAAAGGCAATTGGATTTAGATTTTTAAAATTTTTCCCTGTGCCGGGTGGTTATAACATAAAGAAAATACTTAGTCAACCAAGTTGTACTGAGGAATCGGTGAATAAAACAGTACCTCCATTTTTTAATGAATATTTACTAAATGAGGAACTGTGAAGGTGAGGTAGTAAAAATTATTATAGGAATTGGCCTGATAGAAAGATTGAAGAGGGTGAATTGAAAGTAGTATTTAATAGAGGGATTGCTTCAAATATGATGAATATATTTCTGTCGAAATCGATGGCAAAGTAATAGGTTTCTACGCATACGCTATCATGAATAACTTTTGGCAGGAAGGCTGTATAGCGTACAATTTAACCAATAGGGATAGAATAATCTATTGGTATATGATAAAGTTTCATTCTTGACAAAATATAGAAAGTAAGATATAGTTTTAATATGATTAAATAGTCAGTCAATTAGGAGACATGTTCATGGGACGAAATCTAGAGAAGAATATTCAAATAAAAGAAGAGAAAACTGAACTGATATTGAATGCAGCAGTTAAAACTTTTGCAGAAAAAGGATATGGCAATACCAAAATAAGCGATATAGTAAAAGAAGCAGGAATAAGCCACGGCTTAATTTATCAATACTTCACTTCAAAAGAAGAGATATTTAAAATACTCATCCAACGTTCTTTAGATATAACACAAAATACAGCGGAACAAAATTTAAGTATAAAAGGTACTTCGATAGAAAAAATTGAAGCTCATGTAGAAATGTATCTCAATTTTTTAAAAGAGCAAAGAGACAAGAATGAAAAACCATACTATTTTATGGTAATGTACCAAGCTATAAATTTTCAAATTGTCTCTGATGAAGTTAAAAAAATTGTAAATGATAACCCGAATCCGTTATATAATCTTATAAGACCTTTAATAGTTGAAGGTCAGGAAAGGGATGAAATAGTTGAAGGTGATCCTGATATGCTTACAGAATTCCTTATGCAAATTATGTTGGGAATAGGTATATCAAATAATACAAGTCAATATAGAGCACCTCTTCCGGATAAAAATCTGATAATGAGGATGTTAAAAAAATAATTTTTTTCAAAACAAAATTGACTAAAAATTCAGTCAATACAGAGAGGAGAAACAGTATGAAAAATTTGGAGGGTAAAATTGCTGTAGTTACAGGTGGGGCATCGGGAATAGGGAAAGGAATAACAAAAAAACTTCTGGAAAATGGAGCAGAAGTTATTATTGCTGATATTAACAAGCACAAACTGGAAGAGACTAAGAAGGAGTTTGAACAAAAGGGACAAAAAGTAATATGTAAGTTAGTTGATGTTACAAAAGAAGATGACATAAAAAAATTGGCCGATGATACGGTTGGACTTTATGGACAGGTCAATATTCTCTGCAATAATGCAGGAGTGGGGTATAGTTCGGGTTTTAGTTGGGAGAATACTGATGATGAATGGAACTGGATAATAAATACCAATCTCAAGAGTGTAATATATGGAATACGAACTTTTATTCCTATTATGCTGAGACAGGATAATGAGTGCCATATAATTAATACATCTTCAAATGCTGGAGTTACAATTGGTGGTACAATGGCTATGTACAGTATGACAAAACATGGAGTGGTTGCGTTATCTGAATCGTTATATAATGAGCTGAAATTAATAAATTCGAAAATTAATGTAAGTGTTTTATGTCCGGGTTTTGTGAGTTCGGATATATTAAACCCATTTATACCTGGGACGGTTCAAGCTAAATCAAGTCCAGTAATTAATAAGAATTCTGAGCTTTTCTTCAAAGCTTTTTATAATGCGATAAATAATGGAGTAACGCCCGATGAAATTGGAGAGAGTGTAGTTAATGCAATAAGAAATCAAATGTTTTACATTTTATCAAGTGAGACTGACAAAAGTCTTATAAGAGCACGCTTGAATAACATAATTGAAAGCATAAATCCTGATATTGTTGTTCCAGAAGAACTTTTATGTGAAATAGCAAAACTTACACAATTATAAATTGTAAAAAGATGAGGGTGAAAATTTTGAAAAACAAAAAAATGATAATTATAGGTGCTGGAATTTCAGGACTTACTGCTGGTTGTCATGCTCAAATAAATGGATACAATACTGAAATTTTTGAAATGCATAGTATTCCAGGAGGAGAATGTACATCATGGAAGCGACAAGAATATATTTTTGATGGATGTATCCATTGGCTTGATGGAGTGAATACGGACAATAAAGTCAACATGCTGTGGAAAGAGGTTGGAGCGCTTGATAATGTACCAATTGTAAATTATGATGTGTTTGTTACAATTGAAGATGATTCAGGAAATGTACTGAACGTTTATTCCGACATTGACAGATTTAAAAAGCATTTGCTAGAAATATCACCTCAGGACGAAGAGCTTATTAATGAATTGGTAAAGGCAGCAAAGAAATCAAGCAGATTTGAATCACCAGTAAATAAGCCTCAAGAACTATATAATATTTTCGATGCTTTGAAGTTTTTCATTAATGTAGCTCCGTTTATGGCTGACATGACTAAATATGGTAAAATCACCATTAGAGAATTTGCTCAAAGATTTAAAAATCCATTCCTGAAAAAAGCTTTTACACATATATTGCCGAAGGATTCCGTGGCTTCAGGTTTAATTGCAACACTTGGCCAATTGCACATTAAACAGGTAGGCTATCCGATTGGAGGTTCTTTGGTATTCTCAAAAACTATTGAAAGTAAATATATAAGTCTCGGAGGAAAAGTGAACTACAACTCTAAGGTTGAAAGAGTTATTCTTGATGGTAATAAAGCAATAGGAGTAAAGCTTGCCAATGGAGATGAACACTTTGCAGATATAGTAGTATCATCCGCTGACGGACATGCTACACTCTATGATATGGTTGGAGATAAATTTATTGATTCGGATATTTCTGAACTTTATAAAAATTCTTCCAAATATCAGACCTTTACATCTTTGCAAGTGTCTCTTGGTGTAAATTACGACTTATGGGACAAACCACATTTTCTAAAGCTTATTCTTGACAACCCGATCAGTATTGATGGTTTCAGAATGGATTACATACCAATCAAACACTATTGCTATGACCATACTTTTTGCCCGCAAGGGAAATCAGTTATTACTTCTCTAATTGATACATCTTACGAGTATTGGGAGAATCTTTACAAAACACCAGAGAAATATAAAATGCAAAAACAAAGAATTGCTGATGCGGTTATTGCGGCTATTGAAAAAAAGTATCCTGAAATAAAAAATAACATTGATGTTATCGATGTGGCAACTCCTATGACATATAACCGATATGCAAATGCATGGAAGGGTGCGTATATGTCGTGGCTTGTGACTCCAGAAGTCGGTATATTTAAAGTGCCAAAGGAATTATCGAATTTAAATAATTTTTTCATGACAGGACAATGGACAAATCCCCCGGGTGGACTTTCCTCTGCACTTATCGCAGGAAGAAATATTGTACAAATAATATGCAATAAAGATAAGAAAAAGTTTAAATCAATATGAGTTTGTTCTCAGAAACCAACCTCCATGCCCACATTTGGGCTCAAATAGTAATGAAAAAATTACATGGAGGTCTCGGTTTATTTTTGTTTTGTATCTTCTATTTTCCACGCTAACCCTCCATTCTTATAAATTCACCTAAATAATTATTGTTTAGGAACTTTTATATGGAATTTATCAATAAGTTTAACTTTAAATTACATTAATTGAAAATAGTATATTTTACCCAGGACTAATTTAATGGTGAGGTATACATAAGTAGTAACGGTATGTGTATACATCTCGATATATACAATTTAAATGAAAAAAGCTATGTATTGCTGGGCAAATACCCATACAATATATAGCTTTTTGGACTGAGTAGTTTTATTTTCTTAATCAATATCCTCTTCAAGGATTATAGTCTGGCCACCTTCTTGCTTCCCACTTGAAATCTGTTTGGTAACTGTATCTATGATTAGTTTAGAAGAATCATCAGCACCTTTATTCTTATCTAAGGTTTCTTCTTTTACACGTTGCTCAAGTTCTTCTTTTACACGTTGCTCAAGTTCTTCTTTTACCTGCGCCTCAATAGCTTTCATTTCCTTCACGCAACTATCATATGAAACTTGAAGAAATTCTTGATTATATGTTGAAAATAATAGCTGAGCCTGTTGCCCATTTTCAGATTTAACCATGATGATAATATCAGAATTTTTACCACTACCGTCATTGTTGGTGCTATAACCCTGTGACTCATATTCCGCAGCCACTACTTTGCCAGATACAAACTGATGTTTTTCAGCCAATTCTGTAGCAAGAGATAAGTATTGCTCAGGATTCTTATCAAGAGTTTTGTTAAAATCAATGTTAATATCTCCACTCCAATACTTATTCTGACCAGTTGTATTATTTTCTCCTGTTATAGCATCTACTGTAAACCAATAATTAAGATTTTTGTCAATGTTTATGATGCCTTCCCACTTGGCACGTGGCATTGTAGGGGATACTGCTTGATAACACATTTCGATTGTTTTGTTATTCATATCAACCCCAAAAAGTCTCCAAAGATCCTGTGCTCCAAGTTCAGCAGCAGCTTCAGCAGAAATTGATTTTGTGGCAGGAGTGGTAGAATACTTTGAAAGTTCTAGCTTATAATTTGCTTTTACATATCCCTCAGGTACATTTGAATCTTGTACATTACTGACTATTGCTGAATATGTGGTTGGAACTACTTCTGTTTTGTTGACTGCAGCTGCTTTTACCGTCTGAGATATACCGACAAAACTCAATGTACAGATACCGATTGCTGCAACAGTCCCAATAATCACTTTTTTTACCTTGTTATCGTTTGCTAATTTAATGTTCATACTAAATTTACCTCCGTTTACTAATATATTTGTGATCACATTTCTATAATAATGCAGTGTAATTTCCAAATTATCATCAACTTATTAGAGAGTTGTAAAAGTTATTTCTACCTTTGTGCCTTGGTTAGGCTTTGAAGAAAAAGAAATATTAGCGTCGTGTCGGTCAGCAATCTGTTCACACAAGGATAGCCCTAAACCAAAACCTCCTTCAGCACGACTACGTGATTTATCCACGCGATAAAATGCCTCTGTAATATGGCTAATATGTTTTTCTTGCATTCCTTTTCCGTTATCCTCCACTGAAATCACCTTCTTGCCATTTTCATAATATGCATTGAGCTTAACAATTCCTTCTGAATTACAGGCTTTTATGCCATTATCTACAAGATTTATTAGCATGCATTTTAATAATTCAAAATCACCAATTATACTCTCTAGCTGAGAATTAAATTCAAATATTACGCGTTTTTGCTCTGCCTTTAGATTAAGGGACTCTATCGTACTGCTAATGAGTTCTTGAACATTGACCTCAGTAAATGTAAGCTCGTCATTACGTAGTGTAGCAAGGTCTAATAAACGATAGGCAATATTCTGAAGGCGGAGGCTTTCTGACATAATATAACTGGTTGCAGAAAGCTTTTCTTCTTCTGAAATAGCCGCTTTCTGAATATATTCTGCATAGCCATAAATTGTAGTTAGAGGAGTGCGTAGCTCATGTGCAAGATTGTCAATAAAACACTGTTTTTGCTCAGCTGCTCTTGTAAGCTCAACCATTTGATTTTGAATTTCTTCAGCCATATTATTAAAGCTCATAGCCATTTCTGAAAGCTCATCCTTGCCTTTTACTGGAATTCGGTTTTCATAGTCTCCTTTGGCAATGTTTTGGGAAGCAAGTGAAAATTGTCTAAGTGGCTTAAAAATATAGTTTAGTAGAAAAATTAAACAGACTGCCAGTAAGGAAGAAATAGCAATACCAGCCGTAAACAGAAGTTTAGTCATGTTGTCCCAGGCAGTGATGCTTTGTGAGAAATCGTAAAGGTAAGTAAGACTATAAGCAGTATAAGGGGACGGAAGGGTACCACTAACACATATATACTCTTTTTCCTTAAATTTTACCGTAGAAATAATCCGATTTTTTACCGAAGCATTATCTTCCTTAATCGAAGAAAAATTTTCAGGAAAGCTTGAATAAAGCAACTGCCCATCTTTAGATATTTTTAGGAGGACATTTTTCTTTCCGTAGTAGGTAACATAGGATTGAAAAAGTGACTCTGTTGCACTTACTGCTTGGACACCTCTACTTTCCACTGCCTTTAAATCCTTTGCATATGTTGTTGAAATAAAATAATGTTCCCCGAGACAGCGCTCCCGAATGCTGTTAAGATTGCTATTTAAATTGACAAATGAAACAAAAAGAATACTGCCATTGAAAAATATCAGAAATAGCAATAGCGTCATAAAATATGTTTTTAGCTTCATGATGTTACCTCTAGCCTATAACCAAGCTTATATACTGTTTTGATTCGGTTTTCCAACCCTAGCTTTTTTCGAAGTTTCTGAATATGTACATCAACAGTTCTGGTATCGCCCTCATAATCATACCCCCAAGCAAGCTCCAAGAGTTTTTCTCTTGATAATGCAATGTTTCTATTTCTGACAAGTACTTCAAGTAGTTCGTATTCTTTTGGAGTACATTCCATCATTATTCCATCTACAAATATTTGACGGCTATCAAATTGAATTTTTAAGTTATCCAGTTCAAAAATTTCGCATTCTTTTCTTGTTCTTCGAAGTACAGCGTCAACCCGTGCCAAAAGCTCCAGCATCTCAAAAGGTTTTGTTAAATAATCATCTGCCCCCATATTTAGTCCCTTTACACGGTCGGACAAGCTATTTTTTGCCGTAAGAAAGATAGTGGGGATTCCATTAATCCTTTCAAAAACATCAAAGCTATCAAGTACAGGTAACATTACATCTAACAATATTAAATCAAAGGCCTGCTGCTCAATAAAAGCTAGAGCCTCTCTACCGTCAAAAGCTGAAATACATTTATGTCCTACTAGCTTCATATTTCTTTTAATAAGTTCATTTATTGGTATTTCATCTTCAACTATTAATATATTCGCCATGTTTTAGCCTCTCCTTCAATATAACAATGTCTAAGGCTTAAGGGAGTATACTCTTCACAACCTAAGAACACTGTTTATTATATATCATATAGTTGTTATCAAGTTGTAAATATAGTAAAATTTTATATCATATAATGTTCATCAACTTTATGTAAGCGATTTTATCTTGAAATACTAGCATAATCAGTAGGATGTATTTGTTGCATTGGAAAATATTGTGCTAGAGTATAAAGGGGTAAATGCAGAGTTTTCAGTTTTATATTAGTGTTCAAGGGAATCGGTAAGATGGTTCATAGACTAGGGACCTAGAATTCTTTTACCTTTAATTAGCTTTTCAATGAAAATAAAATTTACTAAAAAATACATTGAGTTATTCATAAATCTTATGGGATGGAATACAGAAATGGTATGTAGTAAATGTATGACTTCCTGCCCATTTAATAAATAACAAATATCTACCGGATAGATATTTGTAGAATTATACCTTTTCACACAAGAACATCAAGTAAATTTGCATTTACTGACTGAAATGACATGAGCGTTGCAACTCCTTATTTCTTTGCTATAATTTCTTTCAACCATGTTTACTGCAAAAGAATTTGTGTTAGAATAGTACTAATTAGTATAAGGATGTTGAAATATTTGTATATTTCAGAACAAATAATGTAAAGGAAAATACTATAAATGAGTTTTTTACCAATTAGCTTTGAAGATATGAATGAAAGAGGCTGGGAACAGCTTGATTTTTTATATATAAGCGGGGATGCATATGTTGATCATCCAAGCTTTGGACATGCCATAATTACTAGAGTTTTAGAAAGTGAAGGCTTCAAGGTTGGGATTATTCCACAGCCAAACTGGAAAAACAGCGAGGATTTCAAAAAATTAGGTCGTCCTAAATACGGAGTGCTCATTTCGTCAGGTGTAATTGATTCAATGGTGAACCATTACACTGCAAGCAAAAAGAAAAGGTCTACAGACAGCTATTCTCCAGGTGGGAAAGGTGGATATAGACCAGATCGAGCTGTAATAGTATATGCTAATAAAATTAAAGAAATTTTTAGGGATATACCTATAATCATTGGTGGAATAGAAGCGAGTCTCAGAAGGTTTGCTCATTATGACTATTGGGAGGATAAAGTAAGAAGGTCAATTCTTGTTGATTCAAAAGCGGATATTCTGCTATATGGAATGGGTGAAAAATCAATTGTTGATATAGCTAAGTTGCTAAAGAAGGATGTACCTATCGCAAGCATTAAAAATACACGTGGATGTGCATATCTAGCCAGCTATGAGGAGCTTCCTGGGGATATAAAAAAAGCTATTTCTTCAAAGGGTACAAAGAATATAGCAGTACTGCCATCTTTTGAAGAGGTTTCCCAAGACAAGAAGCAATATGCAGAAGCCTTTAAAATTCAATATAATGAGCAGGATGCCATTAGTGGCAAAATACTTGTACAACAGCATGGAGATAGATATCTAGTTCAGAATCCACCTCCATTACCTATGTCTGTTGCCGAATTAGACAAGGTTTATGCTTTGCCTTATGAGAGGACTTATCACCCTGTTTATGAGAAGTATGGTGGAATACCAGCAATTAATGAGGTTCAATTCAGTATTACCAGTCATAGAGGCTGCTATGGTGGTTGCTCTTTTTGTGCTTTGAATTTTCATCAAGGACGGGTAATTCAGAAGAGAAGTCAGGCTTCCATTATTAATGAAGCTAAAAAACTTATATGGACTGAAGGTTTTAAGGGGTATATTCATGATGTGGGTGGTCCCACTGCAAATTTTAGAAATGTAGCATGTGAGAAGCAGGTCAAACAGGGAGTTTGCAAGAATAGGCAGTGTTTACATCCTGAACCCTGTAAAAACCTTGTTGTAGACCATTCTGAGTATCTGGATTTACTTCGTAAGCTCAGAGCACTTCCAGAAGTAAAGAAGGTCTTTATTCGCTCTGGTATACGATATGACTATCTTATGTATGATAAGAATGATGAGTTCTTTACAGAGCTGTGCCAGCATCATGTGAGCGGACAGCTAAAGGTTGCACCTGAGCATGTAGTTGATAGAGTTCTAGAAAAAATGGGTAAACCGAGACGACAGCTGTATGAGAGATTTGTAAAAAAATTCTATGATATTAACAAAAAAATAAATAAAGAACAGTATCTTGTTCCATACCTTATATCAAGCCATCCAGGGAGCGACTTAAATGCTGCTGTAGAATTAGCTCAATATCTTAAGGAACAACATATTATGCCTGAGCAGGTGCAGGATTTCTATCCCACCCCAGGTACTCTTTCAACCTGCATGTTTTACACTGGCTATGATATAAGAACTATGAAGAAGGTATATGTGCCCAAATTACCGAAGGAAAAAGCCATGCAGAGGGCACTCCTGCAATTTAGAAAAAAGGAAAATTATTACCTTGTAATTGAAGCCTTAAAGGAGGCTAATAGGGAAGATTTAATAGGTTTTGGACCACATTGCCTTGTTAAACCAATGAGAGGAAAGAGGTATAGTGAGGCAAAAACACAAAATTCTTCGGACAGAAGCCAAAAAGGTCCTGGAACTAAAAATGACCAAGCTAACAAAAATGATATTAGAGGTCAAAAAGATTCAAGAAACAAAAATGAACGGAGAAGTCCAAAAGGGAATGTGGGTGAACATGGCCAAAAGGGTAAGCAGAATAAGAGAAGTAAAACTGGTACAAAGACCTCAGTAAGTAAAAAGCCAAATAATTTGACAAGGAAAAAGCGATAAATTAAAATGTAATAGAAATTACAATAATAAGGAAATACAATAAGAAAACACAAAAATATTATAATTTGAAAATGTGGAATGAGAAGGGGAGAAATGTATGTCTGCAAAAGTATTAAGTGGTACAGAACTTGCTGGGAAAGTTAAGGCTAAATTAAAGGAAGAGCTTGAGGCATTAAAGCTTAAAGGTATAAATTCTGGTCTTGCAGTAATAATTGTTGGTAATGATCCTGCATCAAGAGTATATGTTAACCATAAAAAAAATGATTGCGCTGAAATAGGAATTAAGTCCTTTGAGTATGCCTTGCCAGAAAGTACGTCAGAAGAGGAACTATTAGGCCTGATAGAAACCTTAAACAATGATGATAATGTAAATGGAATATTGGTTCAGCTGCCTATTCCGAAACATATTAATGAAGACAAGGTTATAGCTGCTATAAATCCATTAAAGGATGCTGACTGTTTTCATCCTGTTAATGTAGGTAATCTGATGATTGGTAAACCTGTATTTTTGCCTTGTACGCCAGCTGGTGTAGTTGAACTGTTAGAGGAGAATAATATCGAAATTCAAGGCAAAAATGTCGTTGTAGTGGGTAGAAGCAATATTGTTGGTAAGCCACAGGCTATTTTATTATTAGCAAAAAATGCAACAGTGACTATTTGTCATTCAAAAACTGTAAACATTCAGGAATTTTGCGCAAATGCTGACATATTAGTAGTTGCAATGGGTAAGGCTGAATTTATTAAACCTGAATATGTTAAGCCAGGTGCAGTAGTCATTGATGTTGGTGTATCACGTGGTGCAGATGGTAAACTTGTAGGAGATGTGCAGTTTGGAACTGTTAGCGAGATTGCTTCTGCAATTACAAAGGTAACTGGTGGGGTTGGTCCAATGACTAGAGCCATGTTAATGAAGAATACAGTTAATGCAACCTTAATTCAAAATGGTTTAAAATAAAGAGTGATGTTTTAGGTGAAATTTCACAAAAACTAAGGGTAATAAAGGTGAAATTTTTTAATTCTTGACATAAAATTTAAAAAAGATTAAAATTAAACTGATTGTGACGTTTAAGTTGGTTTGTATTGTATATGTTATTAATGAAATATTAAGCTTTTTAGGCTAATTTATATATGCAGTTTGTTTTTTACATCTCATATCGAATAGAGTACACTAATATTAGTGTACAAAAATAGCCATAGCATAATGCTTAGTTTTGTTATAATTGTAATATTATTACGATACATCTAGGAGTTTCCATATACCTTCCCGACTTTAATTCCAATTATTAATTATTATGAATATGAATTGTGAAATTTGAGCTTTGAAAACTGAATAAGGAGGAGGTGTTTGACATAGGTAATATTTTAATTGGTTTAGCTATTGGATTAGTTATTGCAGCTATTGCAGTTATTGTTTCAAGAAATATATTTTACAATAAAGGTTTTGAGGCTAGAAAAAGACAAGCTGAGGGCCAAATTGGCAGTGCTGAGCAGGAAGCTCAGAGAATCGTTGGAGAAGCCTTGAAACAAGGCGAGAGCAAAAAGAGAGAAGCACTTCTTGAGGCGAAGGAAGAAATTCATAAAAGCAGAGTAGAGCTTGATAGAGATATCAAAGACAGAAGAAATGAATTTCAGAGGCAGGAGAGAAGGCTTGTTCAAAAGGAAGAGTCCCTTGACAAGAAGGTAGAAGCACTTGAGCAGAAGGACGAGATTTTAAACAAAAAAACAAAAGATCTTGAGATTATGCATGAGCGTTCTGAGGAGCTTGTTAAAAAGCAAACAGAAGAGCTAGAAAGGATTTCAGGATTATCTGTAGAAGATGCAAAGGAATATCTGCTAAGAAATATTGAAAATGAAGTAAAGCATGAAGCTGCTGCACTTATTAAAGAGATTGAAACTAATACAAAACAAGAAGCTGATAGAAGAGCCAAGGATATTTTGGCAACTGCAATTCAAAAATGTGCTGCTGATCACGTATCGGAAGCAACAGTATCTGTAGTACCTTTGCCTAATGATGAGATGAAGGGAAGAATTATTGGTCGTGAGGGAAGAAATATTAGAACTCTGGAGACCTTAACTGGAATTGATTTAATTATTGATGATACACCTGAAGCTGTTATTTTATCAGGATTTGATCCTATTCGTAGAGAAGTTGCAAGATTGACGCTGGAAAAGCTGATTCTTGATGGAAGAATTCATCCTGCTAGGATAGAAGAAATGGTAGAGAAATCAAAGAAGGAAGTTGAAAATACAATTCGTGAAGCTGGTGATAATGCTGCATTTGAAACTGGGGTGCATGGTTTACATCCAGAGCTTATAAGATTGTTAGGAAAATTGAAATTTAGAACTAGTTATGGACAAAATGTACTTAACCACTCAATAGAGGTATCTTACTTAGCAGGCGTTATGGCTGCTGAGCTAGGAGTTGATATTCCTCTTGCGAAGAGAGCAGGTTTACTCCATGATATTGGAAAGGCAATTGACCATGAAGTTGAAGGTTCACATGTTACAATCGGTGCTGACATAGTGAAGAAATACAAAGAAGGTGCTGAAATTATTAATGCGATACTTTCTCATCATGGCGACGTTGAGGCAACAAGTGTGATTTCTGTATTAGTTCAGGCTGCGGATTCAATTTCTGCTGCTAGACCTGGTGCTAGAAGAGAAACCTTAGAGTCTTATATCAAACGTTTGGAAAAACTTGAAGAGATTGCGAATTCCTTTGATGGAGTTGAAAAATGCTTTGCAATTCAAGCTGGTAGAGAAATAAGAATTATGGTTAGGCCAGAAATTGTAAACGATGCTGATATGGTTCTAAAGGCTAGAGAGATAGTTAAGAAGATAGAAGATGAACTTGAATACCCTGGACAGATTAAGGTTACAATGCTTAGGGAAACTAGAACTATTGAATATGCTAAATAATATATTAAAGATAAACAAAAAAGCGTGGGAATCACGCTTTTTTGTTTATCTAGTAAATAAGTAATAACTTTTTACAGTTTTATGTATTATAATAACTATT
Organism: Bacillota bacterium; assembly: GCA_023441625.1. Classification (GTDB taxonomy): domain Bacteria; phylum Bacillota; class Clostridia; order Acetivibrionales; family DSM-1351; genus Ruminiclostridium. The sequence goes on along the minus strand of JAEZOA010000062.1, from coordinate 1,618 downwards.
GAGATATAATATTATTTACCAAGAATACATTTGAAAATAAATTTCAGACATATTTAAATTTTGGAGGAAATGAATTGAATATACTTTTTATTGGGGATATTTATGGAACCCCCGGGAGAAAAGCTGTAAAGGAATGTGTTCCACAATTAAGACGGGAACTACAAATTGATTTTTGTATTGCTAATGGAGAAAACTGTGCTGCTGGAAGCGGTATAACATATATAATTGCACAAGAGCTATATAAGGCAGGTGTGGATTGTATTACAATGGGAAATCATACCTGGTCCAAGAAGGAAATATTAAACTTTATAGATTCTGAAAATAAAATTGTAAGACCTGCAAACTACCCAGATAAAGTGCCAGGTAGAGGATATACTATACTAAAGTCTAATGGAATGGAATTAGCTGTTCTAAATCTTATGGGCAGAGTTTATATGGATAGTATTGATTGTCCTTTTTTAGTTGCAGATAGAGAGCTTCAAGAAATAAAATTAAAGACAAAAGTGGTTTTCGTTGATATGCATGCAGAAGCAACATCAGAAAAGATTGCACTAGCATGGTATCTAGATGGTAGAATATGTTGTCTGGCAGGTACACACACACATGTACAAACAGCAGATGAGAGAATACTACCCTTTGGAACAGCATTGATATCTGATGTTGGAATGACAGGTCCATATAATGGTGTTATAGGGGTAGAAAAGGAATTGATTATTGAGAGATTTATAAATAGAATGCCTCAGAAATTTGAAGTAGCAAAGGGGACGATACAGTTTTCCGCTATTTATCTTGAGGTTGATGATAAAACCGGTAAGTGCAACAAAATTGAGCGTATTTCAAAGCTACTTGAGGACATCTAGTTAATGATTAAGTAGAGGTTGGAGGCGATAATTTGACAGAGTATAATGATAATATAATTTTAAAACAACAAGGTGATCTACTTTACATTGAGTTTAAAAATCTGAAGAATTATGATAATATATTAACTCATTGCTTTACTACAAGACTTGGTGGAGTAAGTAAAGGAGAATGTGCTTCACTAAATCTGAGCTTTAATAGAAATGATAGTAAAGAAAATGTTTTAGAGAATTATAGAATTATAGCGGATGCAATAGGTGTTGATTTTGATAAAATGGTTTTGTCAAATCAAATACATGACAATGAAATATTCCTTGTACAGACTAAGGATGCAGGAAAAGGGTTAGTTAAGGAGAGCGATATAATTGGTTATGATGGACTTTCTACAAATCAGCCGGGAATTCCTCTGGTAACCTTTTATGCTGATTGTGTTCCTGTTCTATTTTTAGACCCAGTAAAAAGAGCCATCACTGCTGTTCATTCTGGCTGGAAAAGTACAGTAAAAGATATCTCACACCAAGCATTAAAGCTTATGAAGGATGTTTATGATAGTGATATGAAGGATATTCAGGTAGCTATTGGCCCATCAATCTGCAAGTCCTGCTTTGAAGTAGATATAGATGTATATAATTGTTTTACCAGCAAGTTTAGTTGGTGCACAAAGTACATTGATTATAGAAATGGTAAGTATTATATTGATTTACCTCAGATAATTAAGCAGGTTCTATTAGACGATGGTGTTTTAGATGAACACATAACC
>JAEZOA010000045.1 GCA_023441625.1 Bacillota bacterium | reverse complement strand
CTGGCTTTTAACTTGTTTTTTTATACTCAAATTATATTTAATTTTACTACCTTATTTAGAAGATATTTTGAATATTAGAAACTGATGCTCTGGAAATTATCAATAAACTACATCTGAACTGTAACTTGCAACACAAATTTCCTGCAAAAAAGGGTTGACTTTGAGTATTGTAGCATGTTATTATATACAGGCAGTTGAGCAAATCATTTGCTTATTAAGTACTAAAAATTATCTGTTTAGATGGTCAAATGCAGTAAAATAGCATGATTTCATGCTGGTGTAGCTCAGCAGGTAGAGCAGCTGACTTGTAATCAGCAGGTCGGGGGTTCAATTCCGTCCGCCAGCTCCAGTAAGTATCAAAATGGCATTGAGAAAATAACTCAATGCCATTTTTGCGTAAGTTTTTATCTGTAATAGTAAGTGTTCTTTGGGAGGTTGATATTTTATGTTGTTGGATGTACAAGAATTGCTAAATTTGGTTCCGAGCTGTTGTAATATAGGATTTGCTGATATTGGCAGTTATACAGAAGAAGAGCAAAGCAGGCTGTTCGAAGTATTAGGTACTGCAAAAGCTGTAATTGTTGTTGGACACCATATAAAAGAATCGTTAGAGTGGTCATGGTTTCGATTTGAAGCTGAACGGAATAACAACACCTGTGCGGCAGATTTGCATATCAAGGGTGTTATGGAAAAGGTATCACAAAGACTGGAGTTAGAGGGATACAAGAGTATAATACTACCTTATCCAGGTAGGTGTGGGATGCTGTTCAAGAATTTGGCGGCAAAGACTGGGATGGGGCAGGTAGGTGATAGTTTCTTGTTTTTACACCCTTTGTGGGGGCCTTGGATACACTTGAGAGTTCTAGTTACCGAAGCAGAGATTTCTGTGCTTAATAATAGTTTGGATAAAGATATTTGTATTCATTGTGGAAGGTGTATATCATCATGCCCAGGTAATGCAATTGGTTATGGTACGTTTGACGGTAACAAGTGTAATGAAGCTCAAGCGGAAGAAGCTAAGAAATTAAGTGTTGAAGGATATATCTTTAAGTGTGAAAAATGTGCGAGAGTATGTCCTGTAGGTAATATACCGCAAGAAGTAGTAATTCACAAAAAGTAACTTGAGGTACAATAAAGATAGATTATTATATTTGCAAATGAACTGAATATAGGCTTTGCAGTGTATGAAGCAAATAACCCAAAGTATATTTGAATATCGTTTTAAGAACAATGGGTTTAGTACAGCCATTAGTATAAGAGTCTGATTGGTATCAGGCTTTTATATATATGTGAGGCGAATACCATCAGTTATAGCCAGCTTCATTATTATCTATAACATAAAATGATTTTTTGATTTTGATTCCTAGCTTATCAGGTTAAATACGATAGCATGAGTATGGTTTGGTTATATGCTTTTTTGATTAAAGTCTATGTTGAAATTCATCAATTTATTAACATAATATATTAAGCTAGTTCATATAATATTAAAATTCGCGTATTAACCTCAAAATTGCTCGATAAATGGTTATGATTAAATTTATCTTTACATAATACTCTGAAAGAGGAATTTTTATTTAAATAGCGAATAGTATAATTATTGATGAGGTGAGAAAAATGCTAATTGATATGGATGTTACAATAGCATATAAATGTTTCTCTTGTGGAACGTTTGATTTTACTAATATCAATCTATTCAAACTTACTCTGCATAATAGCATAATGTCTAAATGCAGATGTGGAGCAGCAAAGCTAGCGGTTCTTGGAATATGCAAGAACAAGTTTAAGTTAACTGTTCCGTGCATTGGATGCGGTTCAGAGCATTCTCATATACTTAATAGGGAAGATATTATCAGTAAAGATATAACGATATTTACTTGCCCAGAAACACAAATAAAGCAATGTTTCATAGGTAAGGATTCAGTGGTGAGAGAGTATCTTGACAAGTTTGAAAGAGAATTAGATGTGATGATAGATGGGCTGGGTTATGAGAACTATTTTGTTAATAATCAGGTTATGTTAGACACTCTAAATAAAATACATGATATTGCTGAACAGGGACAACTATATTGTGAATGTGGTTGTGATGATATTTACGTTACTATGCAGCGTAAGAGTATATATCTAAAATGTTCCCAGTGTTCTGGCAATAAATTTATACCTGCCGCCTCAAATAATGATTTAAAAAAGACTCTCAATCAGGTTAGTTTATTATTAGAAAAGAAAGCTAAGTACAGTTATCAAATTAAAATATGAATAATGATACAAAATTAAGGAAAAAATTCCAATATAATGGAAATGAACACTAAGATTGACATGTATTTACACTTTTGATATAATACCAGTTGAGGAATGTTCAGAAACCTCTTCTCTATTCAAAAAGAATGAAATAAGGTTTTCCTATAGATAATTTTTCAAAAAATTTCCCAATTTTCTGATTTAGACAACGAAAAACGATTTTATGAGGTGGTGAATTATGGACCAGATTGATTTACAGTCAAAAACGCTAGAAGATTTGCGATATATTGCAAAGATGATGGGCATCAAAAATATATCCAAATATAAAAAGCATGAACTGATGGATTTATTGGCCAAAAGCTCTAGTGAAGCTCAGGAAGAGAATGATCAAAAGGGTAAAAAACATATTTCCAAGGAAAGAATAATCTCTGAGCAAACTGAGAATATAGATACTAATATACTTAGCAAAAATGAGATTCCTCCTGATGAAAAGGATAAGAAGCAAGAAACACAGTTGCCAGTTTTAAGGAAATCTCGTAGGGGAAGACCTAGCAAAGCCACAAAAATAATGGACAAGCAACCTGAGAGCAACATAGAATCAACTATACAACAAGAAATACAATTACAAGATACTGAAAACTCCATAGTTCTTGAGGAAAAACCAGATACAGATAAAGTATCTGTGATAAAACAAGAAATAAAACCAGAAATAAAACAAGAAATAAAGCCAAGTGCACAACCAGATACAAAACTAAATGCAGAAGTAGATACAGGATTAGATGTAAAATCACCAGCAAAAACAACTACAAAAAGACTATCTGATAAGTTAAAGAATATAGAGGTCAGCGATTCTAAGGAGAAGCTTCCTGAAAAAGTTGACAATCAGGTACGAAGCAGAGTACATACTCAAAGGCCAGCAAAGCCTCATATGTCTTCTACTCGTACTACTGAACGACCTCAAAAAAGTGGTAACAAATTCTTGATAAATTCTACAACTCATAAATCAGAAAAACTGAAAGCAGAAGTGCAGCAACCTGGAAGACAGTTAAATGTTCAGACTAGAAGACAACCGCAGCAGCAACCACAGCAGCAACAACCGCAGCAGCAACAACCACAACAACAGCAACAACCACAGCAACCACAGCAACCACAGCAAC
>JAEZOA010000036.1 GCA_023441625.1 Bacillota bacterium | reverse complement strand
GCTGTAATCCATTCCTTATATTTTTGGGCAGTTTTTCGGGAAAATTCCAATAATAGTTCTTCATTATACTCTAGCGATACTGAATCCATTTTACTATCTGAGTGTCTTTTATAAAGCCTATCTCTATACCATTCTGCCTCACATTGTGTTATTGGTAACTCCGATGGGATACTTGACAAATCAGCTTTTAAAATTTGAGCCCATACTTTAGAGGTCCAATCCATATGATGATAAAGATAAAAACTTGCTAAAGCAGTTTCCTCTCTATATTTTACAAACCAGTCCTGAATCCTGTATTTCTGTTGGAATTCTGTTATCATTATTTCATCCCAGCAAGTATCAACAAACAAATGTAGCAACCACCCAGATTCAAAGGGATTGTTATTATTAGTAATTTTTCTTAATTGTCCAAGTGCTTCCATACGATTTGAGACATTTCTAAAATGGATTTCATCTTTTAATTGTCTATCATTTGTATAATCAGGAGCAAAATTTCCAACCCAAAATAAATCCGGCGCTTTTGGGCTTATTTCATAGGCTACAAGCAGATGAATCATTGGTGACGGCACTTAACATTCTCCATTCTTTTTCATTTTATAAAATCCGAAGTTTCCCTAGTATGTTGGATTAATTAACAGATAGATAATATCACAATTTACAACCATTTTTGTTTATATAAATCATATTAAGGTGAAACAAATTGGAAACACTGAGAAACCATTGCATAGCTTCCTCCTAAGCATGAGAATTGTGTAATCCCATTGCCCACATAAATTGTGTTATCGCTATTACTCATACTTTGGAGCAGAAGCAAGTCATATGCTTTGCTCTTTCCATCTGTGTAAAGTTTTATATCAGTGAGCTCACCTGATTTGTAATTTTCATAAAGGTAGCCCTGTTTAAACTTAATTTTATCATTATTAATAACTTCTACATCCTCGTAATCTGGTTTACAATTAACCTTGAGCACATTTTCATTGAGGAAATTACCAGAAAACGAAAACCTATTGCTAATAGCATTTCTCTCTAAAAATGGAAAACTCATTCTGGCCCACTTGTCTTTATTTTTAGTAAACCCATAGAGTGCACATCCACCACCAGCAGCGCCATTTCCTCCCATATCGGCTAGGATAAGTACTTCTGGCAATCCATCTCCAGTAACATCACCGCATAGTATCTTTTTAAAACGACCCCATTGATAATCAGTCAGATTCATGGTAATATTACCATTCTTATTCATATCGAGATTAAGCTTTGGAGCATCCCCTTTATTAGATATAACTAGTTTATCAACTTTGCCATCCATATCAAAATCTTTCTCGAGTTGAACATTCATAGCTTCAGGTATATAGCTAATGTATTTTAGATTAACTGTCTTTCTAGCTTGATACTCTGTAAAAGACAAATATTCCTTCATCATTCTATCAATAATTGCCTTTCTATTGGTATTTGATGCTTTTGGATTCCAAGCATACTGACGAATGGGATATGTCTGTTCTTGAAGGTCAGCAAAAGTTTCTTTATATTTTTTATTATATGAAGCCTCTGAGGTCTCTTTGTTGTTGATTTTCCAATGTTTTTTATTAATTCCAGTGTCAGTATATATATAGAAAGAAGTCATCTTCGACCAGTCTGAATTCATATCAATTAGAGTTGTTTGAATCCCCTCGTCATTTAGAGTAGAACTTCCATTACTTGCAACCCACACAAATATCTTGGTCTTCTTGTTTTTGTATAGTTTAACATCCATGAATGCCATTGTTTCAGCCTCATAATCAGTTGTAAATCCACCTAGAGCTACTACCTTGCCATTTTTAATTGTATAGATATCGTGATTTCGGTAATACGAAGTACAACTCAGCACCAGTTCAGGTATGCCATCCATATTGATATCCATGAGAGCAAACCCATAGTTTACCACATCTAAAACTGGTGGTTTAAACTGCGTTAGAAATTTTGTATAAATCCCCTTCCAATCCACGGTAACTTTCTTTTCGACAGCGTTGGTAGTTGGTTGAAGTGAATTAATAAAAAATAATGCAAGCAATAGTGTCGCAAGCATTTTGACAAAACGATTCTTCATAATTTCGCTCCTTTTGTTTATGAATAAGGGTATTTTTTTATATATGTATTATTATACCATGGAATTATAAGTTAATATATACCAAGAAAAGCTGCCCCTATAGGAATTAGCATCTTTATAAACCTTTTCTACAAACAAATCCCGCTCATAACTTTTCTTGCTTGTATGGCTTATATCATCAAGTTCAATTCCACATATAGGCTTCATTGTATTTGGATCACACAAGAGAAAGTCTACATGTTTTTTAGCAATTTTATTAAAGTACTTTATATAGTCGTTCTTAATTATATTGCCAACAAAGAAAATATCCTTCAATCCTACTTTAGGGCATACAACTGCTTTTTCACCGACATACAGCTTCAGAGAATGATAAAACGAGCGTTCTGTATCGGTTAAAAAGTTATCAGAAACCTTATACGGAAGTTTCTCATTTTCATTAAATGTTGTGTCATCCTTAGCCTTTATTAATACAAATTTATCAATAGCGAAGCAGATTATTAATAAAACTATAATCCCCCCCAAAAGCAATTCCATAAAACTCTACCTCTCGTTCCTATTAGTTTTTGCATCTATCATGAATAGCTAAAAAAATGTAATACTATCTGTACGTAAAGCATACTGTGAGAAGCATTTTCGTCATTCTCTTTTTTAGACAAATCCTTTATTAATAAGTTTTCAAACCACTAACTCTTACAATTCAACACAATCGTTGAAATTCCTGCATTTTTTTGGAATTTAATCTTGCTTTTTGTTACTTTCCCTTGCTCCATTGGGTATCAATATGACAACCTCAAAAATATATTGCAGCAAGTGAAAATACATAGTACTGCTTTTAAAATACATTAAAATAGAGGTCAGGGAAGCTAGAAAACAATCCCAAACCTCTTTTTTAATTCAATTATAGGTTGTGTAAACTTCTTCTATGCTTCAAACAGCCTCTTCAAATCTGCAAGCCTCACATTGCCCATTTTCATAGCAGTTTCTTCCACTTCCTTGGTGAAACCTGATTTTGAAAACAGCATATAGTACTTGTATTTATATTGCTTAAAAAGCTCGCTCTTTTCTATAAGTTCATTTAAAAATCCAACGCCGATGGGTTCATTTCTCCATTTACATTCTCCAAAAATAGCATTTTCATCATCAACAGCAAGAATATCAATTTCCTCCTGCCGCTTTTTATCCGGATTATTGCCCCACCATCTGCCTATTCTACCAAATACGAAGGGTAAAGACAGCTTTGCATTTTCTCTCATAAGATATTGTGTGCAAATTTGTTCAAAGATCTGTCCCATATAATTTGAAAGCTGAGGTGCTATGGCTTTATCATATACAATATCAGATAATCCAGTTGCTATACTGCTCATGTTGCTTGGAATAAATCTATACCAAAAGCGGAACATCTGATCCTCCAGCAGATAAATGCTTTTCCGGCTTTCATCCTCTGTAAGCGGTTTATCTTTTTTTATTATTCCTAATGCCATTAATGCAGAAATATATTTTGCACACTTATTGCTCTCAATACCATTTTTTGTAGCAATTTCATTAAGCTTTGAGGCTCCCTTTGCAATGGCTGCAATAATCCCATTGTAGGTAGCAGGTTCTCTTAATTCCTGCTTTAGAAGATTTACAGGTTCCTCAAATAAGTGTCCCGACTCACTTAAGTATAAATTTTCTATGTTCTCCTTTACACTCAAATCCAACCTAATTCTGGCCAGATATTCGGGAACGCCACCCGTAATTCCATATAGTACAGCTTGCTCTTCAGCACTAAATCCATCTAATAGCTGAGCAGATTCATAATAGGTAAAAGGCTTGATTTTAAACTGAGCAGTGCGTCTACCGTATAAAGGACTTTTATACCCTAATACCTGATACTCCATAAAGCTCATGGATGAACCGCAAAGAATCAAAAAGAGTTTGCTGTCCTTCAGTTTCAAATCAATATGAGCCTGTATTGTGGATGAAATTGCCCTGTTGCTTTGTGCAAGATATGGATACTCATCAATAACCAGTATAATTCTTTCATCACAGGATATTTGGTAAATGTAGTCAAAGGCCTTTTCCCAATTAGAGAAATATACATTCCCTTGAGATTCCTTTGATGTAACATTAAAAACGTCTGCACTGAAATTTTCAATATTTATTAAATCATTTGCTTCACGGGCGATAAAGTAAATGGCTTTTTTACCTTTGCAGAATTCTTTGATAAGCGTTGTTTTGCCAACTCTACGTCTGCCGTATATTACAGCAAGCTCAAATTGATTGCTGTAATACATCATATTTAGCTTTTTTAATTCCTGTTGCCTTCCAACAAACATCTGTAATCACCTCTCTTTTTACAAACTCGTAAGTTTGCAACTTGTAAGTTGATGTTATCACAAAAATCCTGCAAATTCAAGCTTGTACTCAATATTGCCCGCCACTGAAGAATTAAAAAAGTGGAATAAAAATCTAAATAGAAAACCTCTGATAATTAGAGGGGCAAGACAGGTTGGCAAAACCTGGCTTATGCGTGAATTCGGAAGAAACAGCTTTAATCATATGGTATATATCAATTTCGATGGAAATGAGCGAATGAAAGAGCTCTTTTCTGGAGATATGGATGTACACCGTATTATTACAGGATTAGAACTGGAAGCAGGGTTCAAGATAGATCCTGAAAACACACTGATTATCTTTGACGAGGTGCAGGAAGTACCTCTTGCTTTGACGTCTCTAAAATATTTTAATGAAAATGCACCCCAATACCAAATTGTTGCAGCCGGGAGTTTGCTAGGAGTAGCTCTTCATAAAGGTACTTCTTTTCCCGTCGGCAAGGTGGAATTTATGGATCTATATCCACTCAATTTTACAGAGTTTCTTATGGCTACAGGTAAAGAACAATTTGCTGAGCTCTTGGAAAAAGGTGACTTTGCTATGGTTACCAACTTTAAAACAAAATACATTGACTCCTTAAAGCACTATTATTTCGTGGGCGGTATGCCAGAGGTAGTTTTAAACTTCTCTCAGGATAACGACTTTAGCAAAGTGCGTGAAATTCAAAAAAGAATACTTGATGCATATGAACAGGACTTTTCAAAGCATGCACCCAATGAAGTTGTCCCACGTATTCGTCTGCTTTGGAACAGCATACCTGCTCAGCTTGCAAAAGAAAATAAAAAATTTGTTTATGGTTTGGTTAAAGAAGGCGCAAGAGCAAGAGAGTATGAGCTTGCCATGCTCTGGCTTATTGACTGTGGCCTTATAGCTAAGGTCTCGCGAATCACAAAGCCTGCATTGCCTCTCAAATCCTATGAGGATTTAAAGGCTTTTAAGCTGTTTACGCTTGATGTGGGTTTACTATCATGTATGTCTAGGCTGAATCCTCAGACTTTGCTAGAGGGCAATGCCCTTTTTGAAGAATTTAAAGGCTCACTAACTGAGCAGTACGTGTTTCAACAGCTAAAAGGTATAAAAGGACTTGACACCTATTATTGGACCAACGACCGGGGTAATTCAGAAATCGACTTTGTAATAGATAGCGGAGATACCGTCGTTCCTATTGAAGTGAAGGCTGAAACCAATCTTAAGGCTAAAAGCCTGAAAACTTACAAGGATATGTTCTCCCCTTCTATTTCAGTTCGTGCCTCAATGAGCGACTACAAAAAGGAAGATTGGCTTGTCAATATACCGCTATATTCAATAAATGTATTAGAAAAGCATATCGAGTAGTCAAAAAATTTTTACTAGAAATGATATTAGTGAATAAAAGAAATCTATGCTTCTTGTATTCAGATAAAGCGCTAGATACCAATTCAGATGAATAGAAGGCTGCCCTTATAGGCAGCCTTCTGGTTTTAGTTCCTTGCTCAATTTTTTTATTGCTTTCTTCTCAATTCTTGATACGTAAGACCTTGATATTCCAAGCATTTTTGCTATTTCCCTTTGGGTTTTGCTTGATCCGTTTTGTAAACCGTACCTTAACTCTAGTACTACCTTTTCTCTGTTTTTAAGAGTACCCTTCATTTTACTGTAGAGTTTCTTAACCTGCATTTTCAGTTCCACTTCATCCACTACCGACTCGTCATTACTAATTAAATCAATTAATGTTATTTCATTACCCTCTTTGTCTACTCCGATAGGGTCTTGCAGTGAAACTTCATTCTGTATTTTCTTAGTAGCTCTGATTTGCATTAGGATTTCATTTTCTATACACCTAGCAGCATAAGTTGCAAGTCGTGTACCTTTATCCATATTAAAGGTTGAAATTGCCTTTATTAATCCAATTGTACCTATAGAAATAAGGTCATCGCTATCATTGCCACAAAACCCGTATTTCTTCACAATGTGTGCAACAAGCCTTAAGTTTCTCTCAATCAGAATATTCCTTGCTTCCTCATTACCATTTTTATATGCTTCAACGTAGTGCATCTCCTCCTCAGGGGTTAACGGCTGTGGGAAGGAATTTACATTTGATACGTAGCCCAGCATGAGGAATAAGTTGTTTAGACTATCAATGATTGCGGAAAACAGTACTTCAATCAAGCAAGGCACCTCCTATAATAGTGAAGTATGACTTAGCCAAAATGAGCATAATATGCATACCCCAAAAATAGTGTACCTTTCTAGTCTATGAGCAATTGATTAAAAAATTGCCTGTCCAAAAAAAAATTATTTTAAATAATTACAAAATAGAATACGTAATAATATTACTCTATTTCCTCAATAACATTTTCTGGTGGCACTTCTAGCCTCTCTGGATTTTGTATGAGCTTTTTTAAAAGTTTGAAGGTACTTGCGTAGTAGTGTCCATCACAAATCCTTTCATCAACAGTCACTTTCAAATTAATAAATCTCTTATTAACAATATTATTTTCCTGATTAATTGTTTTTTCAGTTTCCTTTTTACCAAATGAAATAAAGCAGGATGTAGTTCCAAAATTGTAAAGGTGATGATATATAGGCTGAATACCAAGAGAGCCTAAGTCTGTTACAAAAACACTAGTATGAAAAGGACTAACACGATTAATTGCCTTAGGTAAAATCCCATAGTAGTCCAGAAATTTAACTCCCCTAACTAAAAAGTTAACTAGGATTCTAGGACAAAGCATAAAGAGTTTAGCAGTTTTATCTACATCATTTTTGGTATCACCTTTTTTATATTCACCTATAGCAGTATTAACCCTCTCAACTACTTCCAAGATTGTATCAGTAGGCTTAAAATTCATTTTTACAACAGTTTCTGGACTATTTTCGGTCAATTCTTTTTTTATGCATAAAGAAATTAGTATTTCGTTTCTTGCAAATATTCTTTGTCCTGCTATGAATCTATTGATTCCTGGCTTTTGAGATATGGTTCTTACAATTGAAGCAATCATAATATGTAAAAAGCTGATATTATTATTGAAATCTGCTTTCTTAGCTCTTATGTATGCTTCTGTATTATCAATTTCTATTTTATCTTCAAAATAATTTTGAGCATCCGCCCTTGTTGGCATAATAAAAGGTATTATTTTATAAAAAGCATCTAAGCTTCTAATAAGTCTACCATCACATCTATCACCGATTCTTCTCACTATTATCCTCCATAAGCAGCAACAATTTTTCACCAAATATATATACAATATAGCATATACTTCTATTTTCTAACAAGCCTTTTTGGTTCTTAACCAAATTATTATAGTGTAGTAAATACTATTTTCTAATCCAAATAACGTATCATCATGAATCACAAACAATATTCCTTGCATTATGTAACCCTACCAACATATAAATCATATTCTATAAATAGAAGTACATTTACTATTTTTGAAAGGAGTATAAAAATGAGTGAAATTAACATTCCATATGGTAGACCTTATAGAGATATGAGCGAAGTGGACAATCGAATTATCAACCCAAATAGCAGTTCACATAATAATGCAAACCAAATGGGTATTGCACATGCTAACCCCAATATGGATATGACTAAACAAGAACAAATGAATTGTTGTCCTAATATGACGCTAGCAATGGCTTACGTCCTAGATCAGAAATGGGAAACACCATATGAAGTTGCTGAAGGAGCCCACAGAGGTACTCTGTTTCCATCTCTTGATAAGCCATTCTTGGGAGGAGGCAATAGACCATGATTATAAATTCTAATGTGAGTCCGAGTTCCAATATGAGTCCGAGCTCCAATATGAATCCAAGCTCCAGTATGAGTCCGAGCTCCAATATGAATCCGAATTCCAATATGAATCCAAGCTCCAGTATGAGTCCGAACTCCAATATGAACCCGAGTTCCAATATGAGTCCGAGCTCCAACATGAATCCGAATTCCAATATGAATCCGAATTCCAACATGAATATGAATATTAGTAATAAAAACAATATGAATATGCATCTAAAGAATATGAGCGAACGAGAAATGGCATTATGGAGAGTACAGGCTTATGAATTTGCCTTAGTAGAAGTGGGACTTTTTTTGGATACCCACCCAAATGACCAGACTGCGCTATCATATTTCAAACAATATCGAGAGATGAAACATAAAGCTGTATCGGATTTCACAAAAAGATTCGGTCCAATAACAATGGATCATATGGATAACGACTTATCAACATGGAGATGGATTGAGAATCCATGGCCATGGGAAATTGGAAGCGAGGTGTAATATATGTGGTTGTATGAAAAAAAACTACAATATCCAGTAAAAATAACAAGACCCAACGCAGCGCTGGCAAAAGTTATTATAACTCAGTTAGGCGGGCCGGATGGTGAACTTGCAGCATCACTACGATACCTAAATCAGAGATATACTATGCCTTTTAAAGAGGCAAAGGGTATTTTGTTGAAATGTATAGAGGTTGGTTGATTCATTAATTGAAAAACATCTTTATAGTTGCTATATCTGCTCTATAATACCTCTGACTATAGATAATCTTAAAAAGCTTGTGTGGGAATACAGCTGTTCCTCCATATACCTCAAATATGATGTACCTTACCTTCTCAGAAATTAGGATTATTCAATTTTTCTTACACACACCGAAATGTCCTTATTAAAAAATTAAAGTGCCAAATGCATTATAAAATATGGCTTTAAGAACTTGTTTCAGCAGGTTTTCCATCTCAAAGCTAAAATACAGTCATAGAATATTTAAGATCAACAGATTTCTAGCCTTATCCGTTATATAATTAGATATAAATTGTGGAGCTAAATTAGTAGCTCCACATCATTTTGTTGTTTGTCCCACTTTTGACAGTATCTTGAGTTGAAACTCTCAGGGGGCTAATAGTAGCAACCTTTACCTGAACAGCAATGTGCAAATCAGTATACGGGGAGTATGTTTAATATTTACCAGCAGGTTAATATGAAAATATCATCGTATAACTAATATTATTCCAAAAGTTTACTACCTTTAATTTTATACTTTTCATAAAAGTTTTATTTCGTTGTTATTTTTGATTCGCGGTATGGTTTATATACTCTAAAATACGATTGTCTTCAGTTATTTATTACTATAACTCCCAGTAATAAATGAATGCATTTCTTGATTTCTGAACCAAAAACTAATGTTTCCACTATGTTGAAGAATATAATATTTAAAAAATGTGGTATGGAACTTTTATATTATGCCATACACAGCGTTATCATACTAGTTTCTTTATTCTTTCTCGCAATTTAAATAAATTAACCTGGTTATTCAAAACAACCTTTCCAAAATATAATCTATCTTTATTAGATCTTTCAAAACTTGCATTTAGCCAATTGTTTTTATCCCTAAACTCTAAATAAAAAAGCTTGCTATCATTTTTATTTACTAAAATGAAAGCATATACCATGTTTTGAGAGTTTAAATAGTAATTCAAATCACGATCAATTGCAAATGTACTATAATCTCCCGTAATTTGAACAAGATTTGCTTTATTATTAAGTTTATATATTTTTATTTTCTCATCATACTCTTGATTTAAGTAATCAATACTCTCTTCATTAAGTATTTTTTCTATATTCATTATTTTTACTCCTAATACATCTATATTATTTATCAAATTCAGTCTCTAGCCAAATTTGAAATTCTCTTTCGTCCAATAACAGTAATGATTTAAAAATATCTTTTATATTATCAGGCAAGTATACTGGTAAATCTTTTAAAAATGCATTTTTATAGATTAAATATCCATTGGCCTTTGGTACTGAAATTTTTTTGAATAAATCACTTACAACCTCAGAATTCAAGTATTTTTCTATATATGCCTCATATATTTTATATTCATCCTTTAATTCTGCGCCACAAGCACTATCGGAATAGAAGCACTCATCTGTAAGTACAAATTCATTTTTGTAATTAACTTCTGAAAAAACAAATTTCCTAGCATAAAAATGTTCAAGTCGCCTAGGATTCCAAAGCTCATACCATTTCTTATTGCTTTTTAAAAAATACTCCCTTTCAAGTAAAATATTTTTGTTCTCAAGTAAATATGCATAGAGATTTGGATTATTCTGTTGTATTAGCATCTCATCAATTAGCTTCATTCTTCCGTTTGCATCCAATTCATATGGGTAAAACAAATACTCCCCATCATGTATAATATTCTTATTTCTGATATTCTTCCCTTTAAAAACTGGCTTTAAATAAGTATAATTTATCTGTCTTTCTAGTATTATCTTTTCATTCAAAATATATATAGAATTATTTCCTGTAACTATTCCCTGTGAAATTGATTTTGTGATAGTTCCTAAAGTAAGTTTGCATTTTTTTACTATTTTATTCACATCCTCCATACTTGCGCTATCTTCCAACATCCAAATAGGTTCTTTTAGAGATTTTTGGTTTATTTTGTGAATTTTTCCGTACGTCAAATCTTTATCTACTATTATAATATCATTATTGGAATTCTTGTTATTTTTCTCAAATCCAAAAATACAAGTGTAAGTTGTTGCAGAATCAAATATTTGGCTGTCATTAAAATCTGCAATAAACTTAATACATGTATTTTCCAAAATCAGATTTCTCAGTTTTTTACCATAATCCCTTTTATAGAAGTACGAGGGACATATATATGATATATATCCGTGCTCTCTTACTAAGTTTAATGCTTGTTCAATGAAAAGAACATAAAAATCATATTTACCATTTGCTGAATAATATCTATGCCTAAAATACTCTTTATTGGGAACATTGTGAAATCCTATATATGGTGGATTACCAATAACAACATCAAATCCCCCTTTTTCTTTAAATACTCTTGCAAACTCTAATTCCCACAAGAAATACGGTAACGATGGTGAATCCTTAATTTCATTATATTTTCTTACAGTTTCAGCATTATCACCAATGTTAAACATAATAATTGTATCTATAATATTTCTTATTTTTCTTTTTAGTTCATCCTTTGTTTGATGGTTTTTCTCATAGAACAGCTTGTCTTGTGCTTCAAATAATTGGGTAAGTAAGTTATCATACTTGTTTTGTCCCAATAATATTTGTGTGCCACTTTTAGCTCCAAAAAGGTCACTCTCATTAACTAGCTTAATCCCTTCAAACTCGTCTATAAGGCTATTGCCACAACAAATATTACAATCAAGGTTAGGAAGTGGCATTGGATTTTTCTGCTCCATATCAAGCATATTGCTACAATTTTCATTTGTCTGCTGTTCTACTACTAAAGAAAGCCATAAACGAAGTTTTGTAATATCTACTGCACTTGCCTCGATATCAACAGCAAAAATACTATTCTTAATAGTATCTAACTTTAACTTTAATGGATGACGATACTGTCGATACATTTCGCTCTTCTGGTAGTCATTCATATCAAGTGCAAGATATGCAGAAATATTCTTCCTGATTTTAACAATCTCAGAAACCATTCCCAAAGGGAATGCACCAGAACCAACAGCTGGATCTGCCACTTTAATGACAGAAAGGGCATTATCGATATCAGATAGTCTGTTTATGCCATTTTTACGGTCATAAATTTTGTCAGAAATAAGCATATCACTCAGACCCATTTTTGTAAGATGACTTGTATCCTCGTCTTTCATATGCTCACCGTAGATAATAAAATCTTTAATATCATCATATGGTAATTCAGTTTGGTTAACTAGATAGTTTGTAATGCTTTCCTGGCACATATAGTGGACAATCTCACGAGGAGTATAGAATGCTCCCTTTGATTTTCTGTCCTTAGCATCAAGTAGATTTTCAAAAATCTTCCCAAGCATTTCAGGATCAATAGCAACTTCACGTTCTAATGGTTCATCTTCATTCATCGTAAAATTGTATCTGTCGAAGATGTCTAAAATACCGTCAGCGTCACGCTCTCCCTTAATATCTCTATTAGAGAAAATTTCATTTTCGAGTGAAAAGTCATTATGGTTCCAATCATAATTATCAAGTGGTTCAAAAAGGCCACCATTTAGAAATGGAACCCTGCAATGTAGCTTTGTAAAATACCCTGAATCACCACGATTTTCATTTAAAGCCTCATAAAACAAAGGCTCTAAGTAATCATCAAAGAAATTTTTACCTTGCTTGTTACATGTAATAAATAATTGACGCATAAAGTCCTTTGGGCCTGTTCCCCAAGGCATACCCTTAACTGATTTTGATAATGTAATTTCCTCGTCCAATGTTAGATTATTGATAGAAACCAACTTATAATCATCTGAAACTTGTCTGTATGCCTTTGACAAAACCTCTTTTGATGCTCTGCCCTGTGAATAGAAAGCATCCTTATATTCTTTTGATGTAATAGACTTAGGAATTGCATTTACACCCAACCATCCTTTTTTCTGAACAAAATATAAGAAGGCAATCTGTCCCATAAGCTTTTTTGCAAACTGCTCAGATGTAAAATTGCGCCTTTTTGCTTCATCTACAAAATCTTCATTTGCATCTAAATGTTCTTTGACTTGAAAATACTTTTCTTTGTACTTTTCAAAGAATTCCTTTGTGACCTTTTCTACACTAAATGCATCTTCGATTTCATCTATAGTTGGATTAGCATGAATATTATTGAATATCGGAAATAATCTTTCCTGGGCAGTATGACACGGCTCACCTTTACCCACAAGATAAGAATATCTTTTAGCAGGAGTAAGCTTTTCTATTACTTTCCCTTTAGCGAATTCATAATCCAAACGTACAAAAGACAAACGCCATTTAGTTTCTCCATCAGCATAAAAAGCAACAATTGAACCATCAAGATTACCAGCGTTCATAAGTTTCTTTATAAAATTTCTTTGCATACTACGAGCTCTATCAATATTTTTATAGTCCTTCAATTCTACAGCAAATACTGCTATTCTTTTCTTATCAGAACCAGCGAAATTCCCTATATGGTAGTACCCTTTGATATAAAAGTTGAACTCTGACCAATTCCAACCATCATCCATAAACTTATCTGGCCTTACTATATCAATATCGTTGAAAAACTCTTTAGAAAAACTTATAAATAGATTAATATCAAATTCACTTGTAAAAACACTCTCAAACAATGATTCTCTTACTCCCATTAATTATCTCCCCCATTCTTTAAGTGCATAGAAAGTACCACTTGTTTTTCGTGGTTTGTATTCTCCTTAGGTGATGTTGACTGTTCAAAATATCTGTCAGGTATCATGTCGTATACCTCGTGATATACTTCTATAGGGTCGTCTATCTTTTTAATTTCTTTTAATATATCCTTTGTGATACCACTTGGAATTTCTCCATCTTCCCATAACTGTATCATCTTATTAATTATTTCTTCCTCAATATCTGTAAACTTTCTACATTGAAGTAATGCTTTTAATATTTTAATAATTTTCCCATCATTTCCAGTTATCGGTATTTTCCCTATGACAACAGTTTCTTCTTCTGATAAACTATCATCAAATGCCTTCTTGTTGCTTTCTAAATCTGCAAAGTATTTGCAATCAACAGCTGCAGCTTTTTCTGTTTTTTCAGATTTGATATATTCAATTGCTTGCATAAATGTTAATTCTTCTGTTACTGAATCTGTTTTGAAGAATTTCTTTAAATACCCCTTACGTATAAAAGATATTGTTGAAACAGTATCAGTCATATTAGATACTTTACCAGTCTTCGCCTTTAATGGTAACGACTTAATTTTATTAAATAACTCAATGTCGTTATCTCTAATAGTTCTAATCAAGTTTAGATAATACAATTCAGGATTTGTTCCAACTTCATCTTCATCGAAGTTTTTTGTAAGTTCTTCATAAAGCTTATGCGAACTTATTTGCTCCTCATCTGACAAATATTTAAAATCTTCGCCTAAAGTATCGTGGAATAACTGTAATTTTGAAATAATCCTTTCTTTTAAAGACAGTTGAGAATCCGCTTGTGAAGTAGGGAAGAAGTTAAAAATATAAATATTATCATGTTTGCTTCCTACACGATTAATACGTCCACCACGTTGCATAATTCTTGTTGGATTCCAAGGCAGATCATAATTTATTAAAACATTTGCAAGATGTAAATTAATACCCTCTGCAAGGACATCTGTGGTTATTAAAATATCATATTTACCTTTATTTTCAGTTTCGTATTTTGGATTAAAGCTATACTCTATTTCCAATTTTTGATAAGAAGAGCTCTCCCCACTAAATACAGCAACCTTAACTCCATAGATTTCTTTTAGGTTATCACCTAAGTAGTGGGCTGTTTCCTTAGATTCCGTAAAAATAATAACCTTATTATTTTTCAGCTTAGAGTTTGTCATTAACTCTTTTTTAAACTGTTCTAATTTAGGATCTGTGGTAATGGTCGCCCAATGATCTTTTAATTGCTTCAATACAGCTAAATCACGTTCAAGTGAAGGTATAAATAGTGGCGTAAATTCATCTGATTTAAAATGTTGAACTTTTTCATCCTCTACCAGTCTCATTAGTTTAGCATCATCACCACTATCAAGCAAGTCATATACATTTACCTTTTTACTTATATAAACTTCCTTATTCTTTACCATTTCAATGAATTGTTCATATGATAAAATAAATCTATCAAGAGTCATACGAAAAGCATAAAAGCTACTTTCCAAGCGCTTAACCAAAATAGATTTCATAAATCCACTCATATTCTTTTGAGCAACTAACATACTGGCAAACTTTTTATTATTTTTTAGGAATAGTAATGGCGTATATCTGGCATAATCAAGATTTTTTATTGCCATCATAGTTTCTTGAAAAACATCCTCAGTTTGTTTATCAAAGCTATAAATAACCTGTTCAGGTGAACCCAACTTAGGAAACTTCAAACCTTGTTTTTGAAGGTCACTTGCATAGAATTCTATGATTTCTTTACGGGTACGTCTTATCATTATACTACGTAACAGTTGATCTCTTATTATTTCTGAGTTTCTTCTTAATACATTACTATATTCCTTAGTACCACGAGGAACTTTGTTTAATTCAGTGTTAAGCCTTGCAAAAAAACCCTCTAAATTCCTTGTATTTGGGATAATTGTACTGCTGTGTTTATTTTGAAAAAGATAAATCTGATTTTCAATATCACTAGAATAATTGTTTATTGGTGTTGCAGAAATGAGAACAATTTTTTTGCCTTTACAAATTTGATGAAGCATAGTGTATCCTTCAGTATTGCTATTTCTGAATCTGTGTACTTCATCAATAAATACATATTCATATCTATCTAGTTTATTTGGATTTTCTATCAATTTATCTAGCTTTCCTAACGATATTATATCCGCAACAACATCAAACTCTTTCATTACCCCATCCCAATAATCAACCAAAACAGGTGGACATATTATGAGTTTATTGTGCCCTTTTTTTAAAGCCTTTGCTAACATTGCACAAATATATGTTTTTCCTAAACCTACAACATCGGAAATAAAAACTCCATTATAAGCCTCTAGTATCTTCTTTGCTGAAGTTACTGCATCAATCTGGTATTGTAACTTCATATATCCATCTGGTAATAGCTTATCTGCATTAGTTTCTTTATCTGAATTGATTTCTTCTTTAAAAAACTCATAAACTGTTTTTAAGTATAATTCATACGGGCTAATATCATTCTTAAGCCAAGTTTTATTATTTATAGTATCAATAAATGTGTCCTTTATATCTATACTATTTACCCATAATTCTTCAAAGCATCCTAATGCAAATTCAACATCTCGGCTATCTTTTAGCTCAACATTGAATTCAAGATTATTCTGCAAACCAGCTAATGAAAAATTGCTTGAGCCTGTTATGACACTACCGTATGTATCAGGCACTTTTTCCATGTCTTTACGCATAATATATACTTTTGCATGGATAGGTGCTTGAGTATACATCCTCATTTCTAGCTTACCTAATTTTAACCAGTTAATAAATGTTCTTACACCTAATTCAACATTAGCTGAGTCTTGTGAATTTGCAAATTCGGCTTCAACTGAAGAAGAAATGGCACTGTGGGCCTCCTTAGCAGTTCTAGCATCATATATTATCTGTTCACTTGCTTGGTCTATAATCTTAACTGTGTATTTATCTACACTTAATCCTATAAGAATACGGATTTTTTCTATATTCTCCATCGCTGGATAAAGTTTAAAAAAACCGCTTGTCCTAAAATATCCGACTAGCACATCAAAAAATTGTGTGTTGCTATTCAAAATCTTACAAAACCTACTGTATAAATCACGATCTGGTTGGTTTGTAAAAAATGTTAAATCATTATGATTATTATTCATACAGTTCCTCCATTTGTCAAAATACTACACGTTTATGTATAGGATAGTATTAAATTACACTAACCACATCCATTTATCAAATTATATCACGAAGCAACGTCCTTATGTACCCACATACTGGAATATTTTCTTTAATACAATATTTTGGATTTGAATTCCCCCACCATCTTCCCCTATAACATAATCATACCTTGAAGGTATTTTATATAGATTGGCCCAATGGAATTTTATTTGAAAGGAGTATTCGATATGAGACGAAGGAATCTTATTAAGAAACACAACTGCGTGGTAGCTCTACCATCATAAAAATTGAGTTAATGTTTTACGATATACATTATTAAAAAAATCCTTGCCGCACCTTTATAGGGCTGACAATGTCAGTAATCGGCAGCCGAAGCCAGTACTATGCTGGCACATGCAATAGCATGCACTCGGATTTCTACTCAACTTAGAAAACCGTAAAAGAGAGACCGCCGTCTCTATGCGAGTCTGTAGGACTCCATAGAGACGGCGGTCAGGCGAACCTCACAACTATATAAAAACAACACCATATAACAAAACTACATCTGGAAAATGTGAGAAACAGAAGTTTCTCATAGGCCTTGCTATGCCAAAATATGCACTTAATCGAAATAGTTAGCCAGATTGCTTTATTTGGGCAAAGATTATATTACACTTTAAGAATCATCTTACCCATTATGAAAAAATTCAGAACAAAATTCTACCTTTCTATATTATTTGTCAAAGTTGTCTTACCCATTTTCAATCAAATTTAATTGTTACTTACCCATTAATTATGTTTAATAAAGTCATAAAAAAAGTCTGTGAAAATTTGATTTTCATAGACTTTTTGCTTATAGTGTTTAAATATTTTAGAAAGCAGGTGGAAAAATGAGAAACAAATCATCAAATAGCAATTCCCCAGGTTTGGTTAAAAACCTAGAAATTCAGTTAGATACCCAATTTCAGTATTTTAATGAAGGTAGCTTTAAAACCCGTGAGCGGTATAAGGCTGCAATGGAACGATTTGTCGTATTCCTTGCAAGTGAATTCCGTCTTCAGAAAATAACAAATATAAGCAGTAAGCATCTTATCCAGTATGTTGATCATATGAAGCAGGACGGTAAACGCCATCCACAATTAAGACTGATGTAAGTGCCATACGATATTTTCAGCACCACTGTGGCTCAAAAAATTTACTTGTAGACAGCTCAATTCTGGGTCTAGATAAACGTCAAACTAATAAAACTGATAACTCCTGGACAACAAAAGAGGTTGAGATGGCTAAACAATTAAGTAAGCAAATGGGGCGTATGGACGTATATTTTGCTATAACTCTTGCTGAGAACTTCGGTCTACGGCTTGAAGAATGCTGTCGTTTAACGGTTGACAAGGTACTTGTTGCTGTTGACACGGGAGAACTAGAGGTTAAAGGAAAAGGTGGTCAGACCCGATTTATTAAGGTTGATACACTTATTCAGTTCATTGCACTTGCTGAAATATTAAAATATGCTGATACCCTCAAAAAACTCAAATGTGAGAAAATCCTTGTAGATAATATTAAGGATGCAACAAAAAAGAGAAAAGACTCTATTCAAAACTGGCTTGGCAATCATCGTGATAAGTTTAAGGAGGCCTTTAGAAACCAGAAATCTGGTAGTGCTTTAAGTAATCTAAAGCCTGTTAAGAAAACAATAAATTTTCATGGTTTGAGAAGTTACTATAGCAATAACCTCTACAATCAAAAGAAAAATATACTGCATGGTAAAGACCTCCTGTATTACATTAGTGAACAGCTCGGCCATCACAGGGCTGAAATAACAAGAATATACCTGAAATATAAGAAGGTGCCACTAAAGTAGCCGTTCCACGGAGGAAAACTATATTATATACCTAAAGCCAAGCACTTGATTGTATATTTCCCTTCTTGCCTTGTTGGATTTGTTTGTGAAAGATACTGTGCTGCACCATTCCACTAATGCACTTTTCTGCGCAGCATTCATTTCATCATTTTCAAGATATACGAAGAAGCCTGTAACGTATGCAATGTAGTCATACCTGTTATAATTTATTCTATTCTCTTCAAGAAAAGTAATAGACTTTTTTAAGCAATCCAAGGTGATTGAAAATGCCGTTCGTAAATTCTCGGCACTCATTTCATTAATGTCTCTAAATCGAATATCAGAGGCTATTGGGCTATAATTAGTGACGTGTGACTTCCTGTTAATTATCTCAATTGCAGGATTTAGCAAGGCAATAGGAATGCTCACCTCTGTATTTTTCATCTTCACTAGTTTGTACAGCTTTTTCGCATTAACGATATCTATGAATTTATTGATGTACTCGTCGTAAATATCAATCTGCTTTTCTGTAAGATGTGTCAGCTTAAGCTGGAGCTTCGGAATCTGTGCCCTGCATTATTAAGCCTTTCAAACCAGCTAAGCTGCTCTGTTTTGCTCATCCCCTTGCCAATATTAACTATGTAGTTATAGGATAGCAATTTTGTTCTAATAAATAAAAGAATCTGAAAATTATCACTTAGAGGCTGACGTGATATGGCGTATTTCTCCAATTCAACAGATGACCTATTGAGAAGAATACCTGCAGGGACTTGATAGCTCTTCTTCATTTTTTCCTTGTTAATTATAAATTTACCTTTCTGCAAGTCAAGCACGATATGTTCAAATTCAGGATCATTAATATATGCCTTCAAATTGCAGCTGATTCGTTGCTGTCCATCAATAACTGACAGCTTCCTTACAAGATTACCCTCGACTCTTTTTCTGTTCATAAAGTTAATCTGCTTAACATCCTCGTCTTCACGGATTTCATGCATACTCAGTGCTGAAACAGGAGCCTTAGCAGAAAGCTGATAGTTTAGCAAATCAACATTTTTGTGCAATACCCATCTCAATGTCGTTTGGAATTCTGGTAATAGGATGTCATTTTCCAAACAACGGTCCATCAATTCCGAAATAGCAACCATTTGTGTACTTTTTGATGGACTCAGTGCAATATAGTCTCTGAGTTTTTTACTAATCAAAATGTTATCCTCCTTAAAAATATTATTTCTTGAAATAAATACTATCATCTATGTGCTTTTTTCTCAAAGCCGCAGCGCTTGCCAATTCCAGCATTTTTAACCATATAATGCAAGGTACATGAACAAGGCCACTCAAGGCCTTAAATGGCCTCACTAGGCCGTCCAAGGCCGAAATTGCTACAATCAGGTCTTTTTTCTAAAACTTTTAAAAATAATTGTACTGAAAATTTGATTTTCATATAAACTGCCCATAAAATACCTATAAACTTAAGAACTACTTAAAAAACATTCTTAAAAATATTCAACTTAATTTCATTAACTCATTTCAAGAAGGAATTAATCAGCTGCTAATAACAGGATAGTGATAGGTCTCCTGTTGTTGGTACCAAAAATAACATTTTTCAATAGTATGTATCAAAGTGTATTAGTAGCAGGAGGTCATATGTTATCAGGTCGCCAATTATATTTGCTGAGAGTCCGTGACACAAAAATTACAGATAAAAAACTTGCAGAAATGCTAGAAATAACAGTAAACGATATTCTCTATTACGAATATGGTAAGAAGGAGATTCCTAAAGAGCTGTATCACCGTTGGGTAGCATTTATAGAGCAATCTTCACTTTGTAAACCGTATGAATCAGGTATTTGTGGAAAATATTAATAATTTCTCATTGCGCATTTATGGCCCTATGTATTATTATATAACTATAATAATCTCAGTTTAACGATAGAGGATTAATATTATGAAATGCGTAGCGTATTGTAGAGTTTCAACCGACAACTCAGAACAGCTCACTTCTTTGGAAAATCAGATTAAACATTATTCAGAACTTTTTAAGAAAAATGGCTTTGAGGGTGCAGAGTGTGGTATGTACTACTCAAAGGAAGGAAAAAAGGAATTAATAAGCTATATACCATCCATTTTTGCCGATGAGGGTATCTCTGGAACAAAACTAAAGAACAGGGGTGCTTTTAAGTACATGCTCGAATGTGCCTATAGGAAAGAATTCGATGCAATATTGGTTAAAAATGTCCAGAGATGGGCCAGAAATGTCGAGGATGGTGCTGGCATTCTAAAAAAGCTTAAAATAATGGGCATCAAGGTTATATTTGAAGATGGCTGGCT
The DNA here is from genome assembly GCA_023441625.1 of Bacillota bacterium. GTDB lineage: Bacteria > Bacillota > Clostridia > Acetivibrionales > DSM-1351 > Ruminiclostridium. The sequence goes on along the minus strand of JAEZOA010000036.1, from coordinate 16,685 downwards.
TGACAGCTCTAATCCTGCAAATGAGGCAACAATTAATATTCTTTTTGTTATGGCTCAAGAGGAAAGCAGAGCTAAAAGCACTGCTGTGCAATTTGGAATTAGAAGAGCCCAGCAAGCAGGTAAATTCACAAGCGCCACGCCTTATGGATATTATACCAAGGATGGCTTTATGCAGCCTATACCTGAGCAGCTTGAAACTGTAAAAATGATATATGACTGGTACTCAAAAGGTTGGGGTGGAACTAAAATCGCAAAAGAGCTAAATCTCAGAAACATACCTACGCAGAAGAACCGAAGATGGGCTCAAACTCAAATCTACGATATTCTAAATAATCAAATATACATTGGTCGTCAAATCACGCACACTGTTGTAAATACTGATATCAACTTGGACAAGTTTGTTCATACCGAGGGTGAAGTACAGACTGTTTATAAGAGTCAGAAGCCAGTTGATGAAGATAACTGGATTGTAACTAATAATGAAGCTCTAAGAATTATATCTGATGAGCTCTTTACTACTGTTCAGTCTGAATTGAAAAAAAGAAAAGAGCTTTTTGGACAAAGCAATCGCCCTAGCTCTGCAAATATTTTCAGCAATCTTCTTTATTGCAGAAACTGTGGAAAGGCTATGCGTCGTAAAAAGCTATGGGGCTGGAAGAAGAAAGATGGAACAAGAAAATTCGACGTTGAATGGGTTTGTGCTACTCATGATATGTTTCATAATGCTGAATGTGAGCACCGAAACTCGTGGCATGAAGATGCCCTATTTCAAAGAGTTGTGAGTGAAATTAAAAGCCTAAGGTCAAACAAATCTGAACTTGATGTAATGTTTGACAACTATATAAAATCTTTTTACACAAAGGAAGAGGTTGAGAGCCAAATCAATGAGCTTCAACAAAGCCTTGCAGATATTAAGGAGCAGCTTTCTGCAAATCTCAAGCTCTATACAAAAAATATAATTGATGATGAACAATATAAGCTTCAGAATGATGAACTGCAATCAAATAGAAAGGCTTTAGAAGCCGACCTCAAAAAGCTGAAAAAGCTAGACGAAGCAAAGCTTCAGGCAAAACAGAAGTACCTGAATTACGTTGACTTTATTGAAAAGGTTGACTTAAATGAGATTGACAACAGCCTTCTTAAAAAAGTTATCAATAAAATTGAGGCCTATACCCTTATTGACGATACTGGCAAGCAGGTCAAGGACATCTATATTGACTGGAATCTGTTGGATAAGTCCTATGATGATATGTTTTATAGGGGGGCGAAGGGGTAAGCAATCTTACATAACCCATAGGAATTTATATCTATCCTTAGATACTTTGTCCATAAATGCAAATAGCAACATAACACCCCCTGAAACGCATAAGCTTATTCTTGTACAATCATTACATCAATTTCATTATTGCAAAGTTCTATTAATTCATTGATTATTGTTTTAACTTCAGCTACTTCATTTTCAGAGTCATCAACTAAAAGAATCTTTTTACTCCAATTATTTAAAAAGGATTGATAGATAATCTCCCTAAAAAAAGCTTTAGCATTTTTTATCTCTTTTATATCTTCATTTATATCTATTTTCTTACTAATACCTGATGAGACTAAATACTTTTTCCCATTCTCATCTTTATACCATTTGATTTCTATATTCTCCATTTATTACACTCCCCTATCTAATTCCTTAATTATTGGCAAGTTAAATTTAGTTCCCCTTTTCTTTAGAGCATCTGATCCACCTTCAACAATCATACAAACTTCTTGAATAAAATCTATATCCTCAATTCCAGAACCTACATATATACATTTACCATCCAATTTCCTTGCTAATATTATATTTTCAGAATCAGCAGTAATTGAAATATTAGCATTGTGTGTAACGCAAATAAGTTGAGGTAAATGATTATTACTTTTCATGTTTCGAATACGATTAACAACCTCCTTCTGAATACCTCTATTATCTAGGTTATCCTCTGGCTGGTCCAAAATTACAATAGATGATATATTTTGGGATGAATAATCTTCTATAATGTTAAAAATAATACTAATTATGGTATTTGCTTTTTCACCTGCTGACTTCTTCATGATGGAGATATCATTTTCATAAATGTCATAACAGATAGTATTAAAATTACTATAGTACCTATTAGTAAAATTATCTACTCTTTGAGCAAAAGTATGGTTTTGAGTAAATGTATCATTATTATTAAGAGTTGTAATAATGCTATAAAATAAATTGCTTTTTCTATTTGGAGCTTTAAAAATTTCTGTTTTATAGTCAACATTTATTTCATCAGCCTTATATTGAGCAATTAATTTATAATTATAAAGATCCTTTTCTATCCTCAAATTTTTTAAATCATCATATTCTTCTTTTGAGTATCTCTTCTCAAAATCATATGATTTATATCTCAAATCCTTAAGCATATTTATGTATGTTTTAATGTCTTCTTTTATATCTTCAAAAATTTTAATATTACTACTGATATTAATATTGCTACGATGAGCTGTTTCATTTATGTTTAATATTTTAAGGCCTACTTTGTCGATAATTTTCTCAATATTACTTGATAAGTTTATAAAATCATTATTTTTTTGTGTGATAATAGACTTTGTTAAAGATATTTTTTCCTTTTCTCCTTCAGAGTAGACATAATTACCTAGAACTTTCTTATCAACCTCGCTGTTTAAATTTTCTTGTAAGTTTACCATATACATAGGCTCATCATACAAATTAGGTAGGTTCTCTTGATTGAGGCTATATGCTTTTTCATTTCTACGTGCTATTGCTTCATAGCTAATAATATCTGTGATAGACAATGTTTGGGTATAGTTTTCTTTCAATTGATTAAAACTATCCTTAATTTGAATCTCATCTATTTTGTCCACAATATTTAATTCAGGAAACTTTATATGTAAATTATTTTCCAAGACTTTTTTATCTTCATCCATCAATACGGTTTTGAAGTAAATATCTTTATATTGATCAAACCTAATAATTTTAACTTCATCAATAAGTTCATATAAGCTTGAGCGAGTTGTACCGTCTGAAAAAGTAATGCTAAAGCTCTCATATTTTTTTGACAACTCATTATATCTATTATTAACATTGCTTTTGCCATTAATGATCATATCTAGCAAAAATGATTTGCCCGTTCCAAAACCTCCTATAATAGTATTTTGGTATTTACTTAACTGAATAATGTTATCGTCAAGATTAATCATTTTTATATACTTATTAATACTATTTTTAGATCTCAATTCTATGTTATCAATGCTCATCCTTGTGTTAACATCTTGAAACGCTGATTTAATGCTATTAAATGGATAATTAACATTCCCAAGTATATACATTGATGTTTGTTTACTTTTATCAACATTTTTACCACAAGGATATACTTCTATATTATGATTATCAGAAAAAACTACAATAGGTACATCGTTATAATCAAAATTTTTAAATAATCCTATCGATTTAATTAAGTTATTTCTATTATTACTATCTTCTAATGCACTAAAAACAGTATACACAAATTTATCAATTTGATCTTTTGGAGGAATTCCTTTATCTTTATTATTAAAATGGGGTATTGTTATAATATCATGAATTTCATTTTGAAAAACAGATTTAAAGAAAGTATTTAAAGTAATTGGAGATATATTTTTATCTATTTCGTCAAGACATCCCTTATTAAAAATATCTGTTAAGACATTTGAAACTTTTATTAAGTCCTTTGTATTAAAGTAAACCAACATATGAAATACTTTTTCGTGTATCTCTGTATCTAGAAAGTCAATCTCTGCACCAATTATAAAGTTAATTTTATTACTAACTAGTTCATCGTTCCTTTCAATTAACTCGGCATATAGAGGAATATTAATTGTATTATGATCTGTGATAGAAAATAAATTAACTTCTTCTCGTTTTAAGGCTTCAAAAAGTTTAACATATGTTAAATCAGCCCCATCATAATCATTTTCTTTAGTTTGTTTACTTATATGACTATGAATATGTAAATCAGTCTTTAGCCATCTAGAGTATGACATCTTACCGTCTCCTTATCAAATCTATCTCTTATATAATTACAAATATATCATAAATTCTCTATTAATTCCATTTAAACTAAATATTTTTTACATATGACCATTTTTTACATCTATCCATTTCCTCAACATACCAAAGGGAACTTTGACAGATATAGGCACCGAAGAACTTGCTCATATGGAAATGATTTCTGCAATTGTATATCAACTGACAAGAAACTTATCAATTGATGAAATTAAAAAAAGCGGTTTTGATACCTATTTTGTTGACCACACAACAGCATTATATCCGATAGCAGCTTCGGGAATGCCTTTTACTGCAACCTATTTCCAATCAAAAGGCGACCCTATTACCGATTTGGTTGAGGATCTTGCAGCAGAACAAAAAGCAAGAACAACGTATGATAATATTTTAAGACTTGCAGATGACCCTGACGTTAAGGACCCCATAAAATTCCTCCGTGAAAGAGAGATTGTTCATTTTCAAAGATTCGGAGAAGCATTAAGAGTAGTTCAGGAGAATTTAGATTCTAAAAACTATTATGCCTTTAATCCTTCGTTTGATAAGTAAAATAGTAAAATCTATATGAATCTATATGATGTGATATTATAAAAGCAAGGCTCCCTTTGTTTTTCAATTAGAAAAGGGAGCTTTTATTGTGAAACGAATACCACACTATCTTCGTGCAATGTTGGCAACTTCGGTTTTCATATAATAGGACCGTTATATGTTCAAGCAAGCGATAATCCATTATCCTGCAGACAAAAAGCTTTGGCGCAAATTAGCAAGGAAATAGCGGCTTTTGCTATAAGCATCAATAAAGCACATAGAATCCCTAAATCTAAATGACAGGCAAATCGAAACGCGTTGTGCAGCTCTCTCGGAAGAAATAGCTGCAATAAAGCAGAAAAGTGCATAAAAATATTGAACGCCTTTATGACCTTCTATATTTTACTTGAATTTAATGTATATGCTGTAATCACAGCAATAGAAACTATTATACGCAAAATGCAGCATAATGGGGTATCGCCTGTATACCATCGCTTTGACCAAAGTTCTTTTCTGAAAACCTGATTGAATAGGTGGGCTGATATTTCTGAATGAACACCCCAAGGCTTTTTGACTTGGTACTGGTAGACTTTTTGACTTCAATACCAACAATATCGGCACCTTTTTGTATCACAAAATCAAGTTCTGCCGAATGCTCACTTGTCCAGTAGTAAGGCGTATATCCGTTAGACATAAGCGCCTGTGCAATATAATTTTCAGTTACAGCTCCCATGAAAATATTGGCTTCGCCAGTCAATATCGTTTGTTGTGCCAAGCCAGATTTCATGACAAGCAAGCCGACATCACTCATATACAGCTTAAAAGAAGATAAATCTGCGTAAACAGAAATAGGGTTCTGGGCATGTTCAATCTTTTGACATTTCAAAACGACTCCCGCTTGCGTCAGCCAGTCGATTGACGCTCCAAACAGAGCAGCACTGCCACCTTTTTGGATAACCTTATATTGAAACTTCGTGTTTTCCTTGGCAAGCTGAGCAGGTATGGAGTTGAAGCAGGAGCGTATTTTAACTGTTTCGGAAGTATCGGCATACTTAGCCAAGTCAGCGACATAGTTGCCGGTGATTTCATTCTGAACATTGGGTACAAGTACCAATTTACCAGATTTAATAAAGGATGAAACGCTGGCAGGCATACCGCCTACGATCAGGTAATAGCGATACAGCTCCAATGCTTTATTGTGGAGAGCTTCCGGCATCGGTGTATTATCGGTAAAACAATTGCGGATTTCCTGAGCAGGCCGTTCTTCGCCCATTGCCCATAGAAATTCCTCAAAATCCAGCGGATAGAGCGTCATGCTTTCCACCTTGCCCACAGGGAAGCTATATTTTTCTCTGTTTATGGCAACGCCCAGCAAACTTCCGGCAGCTGCTACATGATATTCCGGGGCTAGCTCACAAAAGTATTTGAGTGCCGTCAGAGCTCTCTCGCAGCTTTGTATTTCATCAAATATAATTAATGTTTTATCAGGAATGATTTCTTCATTTACCGTTGTTTCAAGGAAACGTATCAGTCTTTCGGGCGTAATGTCATCATCAAAATATCTGGCAACCGAGAGGTTCGTTTCCAGGTTGACATATACAGTATTGTGGAAATACTTCTCTCCAAACTCTGTGAGAATGTAGGTTTTTCCAACCTGCCTGGCTCCATAAAGTAATAGGGGCATTCTCTCTCTGTCTTTCCACGCTACGAGTTGCGCTTCGATTTTTCTACGCATTAATAATCACCTCATTGCCTATATTGTATGTTGAATAGATTTATTCGTCAATAAAAATCATATAAAAATATACTTTTCGGGCAATATTAATATAAATCACTGAAGTTTCAGCGTTCCAAGTTGTTGTTCCAATGTTTCATGGGACACTTTGTTTTTTCCATGTTTCCAACACTCAACATATGAGTACCGTGTAAGGGATATTGCCTGATATCCTTCATAAAAGTGACTTAAAAATGAAGTGTGTCTTAGCTATAATGTAAAAGATAGGTGGGATGAACTATAAGGAAAAGCAGTAAGCATTGTGCATAGCAAGGGCTATTGCACATCACTCAAACAGAATATCAATAGCCTTTGCTATCCTAAATAATAATTTTAGGAGGGCACAATGGTATACAATAGCTACAAAAACGGCACGACTGTTTTTGAACTGTCAGAGAAATATTTTTTACAACAATGTATGTTCCCCTATTTGAAATTGAAAATGGTATAATGGATTTGTAAAGATAACAAAGAAAAGGAAAAATATCAAATGGAAATTGTGAAAATTATTGATAGCGATAAAACAAAGTACATGGAATTGCTACTTATTGCAGATGAGCAGGTAAGTATGATAGAGAAATACTTGTATCGTGGTGATATGTTCGCCTTGTGTGATGATGATGTTAAAGCGATTTGCGTTGTTACACAAGAGCAATCCGGCGTTTATGAAATTAAGAATATTGTTACCGTTCCTGAATATCAACGGAAAGGGTATGGACAACATCTAATCTCATTTATTGCTGATTACTACAAAAAATCTGGTAACGAGTTATATGTTGGAACAGGCGATTGCCCTATGATACTTGATTTTTACGAGAAATGCGGATTTAAAAAATCACACATTGTTAAAAACTTTTTTATAGACAATTACGACCATCCTATGTATGAAAATGGACAACAGTTAGTGGATATGGTTTATTTGAAAAGACATCTATAATATAAATTGTAATAAACTGAATTGTTTAGTATAATAGAAAAATGTGTCAGAGGAGTAAACTTTCACACAAATTCAAATTAAAAGGATGAATAGACTGTAAATATTATAGTTTATTTTAAAAGAATAAAATGGAACAATGTCTTTGTAAAAAAGGAAAGAAATATATACTAATTATATGTTGTATTCAAGTATTTATTGAAATTATTAATATGTTGGCATTTATTTCAACACCATTGGCATCAGGAATAATAGTGAGAATCATTCGCATCGTGTTAACAATATTATTATTTGGGTGTGTTTATAGAGGCTATGCTTGGGCACGTTGGACAACTTTTGTTTTTCTGCTGTTAACCGGAATTGCTGAAGTTATTAAATTTGTTGGCTACTTTGTTACAATAGAACAACTATTAAGTCACATGGATATTAGGAGTTTTATTTTACTGGTTAGCTTTCGTCTTATATTTTCTTTCTTTTGGCTTGGCAGTGCCTATATCTTGATTTTTAACAAATCGGTAAAAGAAGTTTTTCAGAAAAGAAAAGTGATTAATAGTATCTAATTCTATCTGAAACTATTTTATAATCCTCTTCATTGTCTATTTCACTTATATAGTCATCTTTATAGGAGATACCATAAATATTTAAGCTATCTGCAACTTCATTTAAGGCATTTTCGGCATAAACATCCACAATCCCCTTTGAAACATATTCTGCCACCTTGTTTTTCCACATTGTAATTGCAGCCTTGCTTAATTTATACATTGGCTGAAAAGCATAACAGTTAGTATCAAATATATTTATTGAAACCTCTTTTAAAATTCCATTTTCGAACCTACCCTTGAAATCCTTTAAGGGAAGGCTTTGACACTCATTGTATAAACATACAGATTCATGAGCATCCTGTAGTAACCTTTCTACCAGTCTTTTATTAAAAACCAGGTCTCCATGCAGCATTAATATATCCTCACAAATATACTCACTGGCATTATTCATAGAAACGATGTAATTTGTCTTTTCATACTCTGGATTTTCCACAAAAGTGAATCTTAAACCACTAAACATTTTACTTGCCTCAATTAGCTGTTCCTTAAATGGGCCTGTTGTGACTACAAATTCACTAATGCCACACTCACTCAATATTCGTATTTGTCTTTCGAAAATTGTTTCACCATTACTTAGTTTAATCATGGACTTTGGATTATTTAAAGTCAAATTCCCCATTCTTTTTCCAAGACCAGAATTAAAAATTAAAGCCTTCATTTTTTATCACCTTTTAATTTTCTGATAAATGCTTCTTTATTTTCAATAGCTGTTGTGGTTGGTCTGCCAAGCTCCGCTCTAGACCCCTGTTTTACATAAACTATCATTGCACTTAGATTTTCCTTTTGCAATTTTAGTATATTTTTTTCCAAATCAGCTTTTGTCTTCACTTCATAAATATTCTTAAAGCCTAAGTCCCTTAGCAATCCACCAATATTGATATCAAGTGCCACTGTTGGCTGACCCCCCACCGATTCATGAGCGCCATTATTTATTAAAATGTATTTAAAGTTATCTTTGGCATTTTGAGATACAATTGCCATACCTCCCATATGCATTAATAATGCACCATCTCCATCAATGCAGTACACATTTTTATCCGTGCCAAAACTGACTCCCAACGCTAGAGAGGAAGCATGTCCCATTGATCCTACAGTCAAGAAGTCATTACAATGAGACTGATTATTTTTTTCTCTTATTTCAAATATCTCCCTAGAAGTTTTACCAGTTGTAGAGACTATGAAATCATCCTCTGATAATCTGCTTAAAATTGTATCCAGTGCTTCTTCACGGGTTAATTGGTATCCGTTGTTTGAGACTGTATGCTTATAATTGTCAAATGTATCATTTTTAACTATTAAAGCTATAGATTTATTTGTTTTCTTCATGCTGTCATAGCAATAATCTATCTGCTGCTGATAATTGTCATCCAAAATCAATGTTTTAATTCCAATGCTTTTAAATAAGGCTAGTGTTACCTTTCCCTGCTTTTTGTGCTGAGGTTCATCGCTCTTACCCGGCTCACCTCTCCATCCTACAATAATAAGCATAGGAATATTGTATACATCTTCATCAGCTAAAGATACTAAAGGATTTATAGCATTCCCTATCCCTGAATTCTGCATGTAAACAACGCCATACTTCCCCGTAGCCAAATGATACCCTGCCGCTAAAGCTATGGCAATCAATAGTATATATAATTATGTTCCATAATTCAACATTGTTTAGCACATTATATATATTTATGCTTTTAATGGAAAAGTTACAGTAATAGTCAGAACGGCAATGTTTTTAGTTAACGAATAAAAAAAGCTATTCTAGCAATAATAATTTTAGATAATTTAAAAACCTTTATTTACTTTTTAAGGAGTTAATTCTATGAATAAGAGTAAAAAAAACAAGACCACATCAAAGCCAAATGCTCAAAATAAAGCTGAACAAGCGATAACTCAAAATCCTGGAAATCCAAAGTTTAATAATAAGGCTAAAGGTAAAATAGACGATTAACTTAAAACTTCTGGCCTTTAATGCTGCATTTGATAAGTGAAGTAGAATATAGTTTTGGCTTCTGCTTTTCATTTAGATAGCCTTTATTGTTTAGTGCAAAATATAGTATGAAGAAAAAGTTCTATTCTCTTTGCTTATCAATATTGTGCAGTGGAACAAGATTTAAATAAAAGAATTATGTATCAAAAACTATCTAAAACATTTTTAAGGTAGTTATAAGATACTCATTATCTTCTTTGGCTTTTACTGCAATTCTGAAATATGTGTTATCTAGGCCTCTAAAATTACCGCAAGAACGAATCAATATGCCGCATTTCTCCAACTTTCTGGACAAATGTTTATCTTCTGTTCTAAACAGTATATAGTTTGCCTTTGATTCAAAAACCTTTAAACCAAGCAATCTCAATTCTGACATTAGGTATTCTCTATTTTGTTTAATTATCATTTTTGTTTGTCTGACATATTCTGTATCTTTTAGCGCTTCAACACCGCATTTCTGTGCTATTACTGATACGTTCCAAGGCTGTCCAGCTTTATAAAGCCTATCAATGGTATCTTTATTTGAACAAATACCATATCCTAAACGTATTCCAGCCATTGCATATATTTTTGTAAATGCCTTTAACACAATTACATTCTCAAAGTCATCGAGTTTATCAACGATGCTGTAATCCTGTGAATTTTGCAAAAATTCTATGAAACACTCGTCAACCACCAATACTGTATTATTTGCTTTGCATTGAGCAGCAATTTTTAATAGCCTTTCTTTTTTTATTGGCAAACCTGTAGGATTATTGGGATTACACAAAAAAACAATGTCAAAATCATGTTCTAGTTCCTCAAATATACTGGCATCAAGGATAAATTGATTGTCCTCAAGTAAATACTTGTACCTTACTGCGCAACTTACCGTTTTTAGCGACTCCTCATACTCTGAGAAAGTTGGTGCTGTCAAAAGTGCTTTTTCAGGCTTTAACGCAACAGCAATTCTGTAAATTATATCAGCCGCACCATTTCCACAAACAATGTACTCAGCTGGTATCCTCTCATGTTTTGATATTTCGACTATTAATTCCCTGCATAATGGATCAGGATAGCTGCTGAAATTATCTATGTTGTCAATAATAGCCTTTTTTACCTTAATCGGCATTCCTAAAGGATTAATATTTGCAGAAAAATCTATAAGCTTTTTATTTTTCGGTATATCTCTCTTGCTATAAATATCCCCACCATGTATCAATTGCTTCATGTTGACCTCCGAAAATGCTAAATTATAAAAATTCTATTACTGATTAAGCTAAAGCATACTGGAATCCATATGCCTGCTTAGTGTAAATCTAATAGCATAACACTACTATTGCCAGTCTTATTACGCAAAGTACAGCAACTGCTATAATTGCAGTAGTATACATTAGCCTATTTGTAATTGATATATCTTCTATTTGTATTGTTCTATTACAATCACCAATTGTTTTTTTCTTTACCAATTTACCAAAATAATATGCATCACCTGCCAGCTGTACATTTAATGCTCCTGCGCAGACAGACTCTATCTTTGCACTATTTGGACTGGAATGGTTTCTTTTGTCACGTTTATATATTCTATAAGCATTTTTATAATCAAGCCCTGTAATGAAGCTGGCAATAATCATAATATAGGCAGATATAATAGCCGGAATAAAATTAAAAACATCATCCAGTTTAGCTGCAAATCTTCCGAAGAAAAGATATTTATCACTCTTATAACCAATCATTGAATCAAGTGTATTCGCAGCTTTATAAAAGAATCCAAGGGGCGCACCGCCTAAAGCCATAAAAATCAGTGGTGCAATTACACCATCTGATGTATTTTCAGCAATAGTTTCAACTGTAGCCTTTGTTATTCCCTCTTCATTTAGATTTTCAGTATCTCGCCCAACTATCCAGGATACAAGCTTTCTTGCATTCGAAATATCATTTTGAATAAGCTTATGATATACTCTCATACTCTCTGTCTTTAGGCACTTTGTTGCTAATATTTGATAGCAGAATATAGCATGTATAGCTATTCTTAAGTAAATATGTATTTTACCAGCCAGATATAATATGCCAAAGGGCACAATAAAAGCTATTGCTATTATTGTTGTAGTTAGGATTAACCCTCCAATCAGTTCACCTATTTTTGTTGAAGGAAAAATCTTTCTGATAAATATTTCACCCTTTGAAATTAAAAGACCAATTATTCTTATGGGATGTGGTAGCCACAATGGATCACCAAATATTAAATCTAAAATAAATCCTATTAAAATTGCAATAAGTATTTCCATAACACCACTTTTACTCCTCTTCTCTTGGTGAGGCCAAATATAGCAGTGCATTTACAATAGCTGCAGCTACATTACTGCCGCCCTTACGTCCTCTAGCCACTATATATGGAATGCCCGCCTTCATTATAAGCTCTTTTGACTCAACCACATTTACAAATCCCACGGGTACGCCAATAATCAGTTTTGGTGAAATGTCACCATTTTTTATAAGTTTATCAAGTTCGATCAAAGCTGTAGGCGCATTTCCAACAGCGATAACAAGTGGTTTATTAATTGCCACTGCTTTTCTCATTGAAATTGCTGCTCTTGTAACTCCTTCTTCTTTAGCCTTAACAGCAACATCTTCTTCTGACATAAAGCACCTCACTTCACACCCACAGCGTTTTAACGCAGCCTTGTTTATTCCCGATTTAGCCATTTGAGTATCTGTAACTATACATGCTCCACCTTTTAAATAAGCTATTGCCTTCTTAACTACATCCTCTGAAAAACAAAGATTTTCTACATATTCAAAATCAGCGGTGGTATGGATGACTCTTTTCAATACTGGTGCATTTTGTTCATCAATATGTCTTCCTGAGAGTTCTTCAGAAATTATTTCAAAGCTTCTCTTCTCAATATCAATCGGCTTAATTTTTTGCATAATAACCTCCATGAGCCGCATATCGGCCACAAAATTTCATAGAAAGAGTTCTTGGCTCTGGTAGAGTTTTACTACATCTGAAAAACGCATCTTTCAAGTTAACCCCTTATCCAATACTTCATAAATATATTTCATATCCAGTGACTTTCGTAAAGCATCTGCCAATAAATCATACTGTTGTTCTTTATAGGCTTTGCTATCAAAAGTTGAAAGTCTTTCATATTTAAGACCTTTTTTGCCCATCAATGCATCTGCTATCTCGAAAAGCACCTCATCACTGTCGAAAATACCATGAACATAACTGCCATATATATTACCACTGCACATTCCATCAGTCTTAACATATCCATCATTCCTAGTCAGAACTGAAAAATAACTACTTTTACATGGGAAACCCTTCTCTATTCTCAAAGCTTCCTCTGTGCATACACTCTCTGTTACACCGGTTTGACCCATATGTATTTCGTAACCCTCAAAATGTTTACCATTAAGCCCATTAAAAATGCCTTTCACATTCTGAAATTCTCCCGTAATTCTAGTGCGGGTCTTTTGCTGTTCAAAGGTTGTAGTCGCTTTCAATAATCCTAAACCTTTCATTTCTCCACCATGCTCAACATTATAAGGATCTCTAAGAGTATCACATAGCATTTGGTAGCCACCACATATACCAAAAATTGGTTTATCTTTGGCAGCATGCTTTAAAATTGCTGCCTCTAGTCCTATTTCTCGTAACCATTTTAAATCACCCATCGTGTTTTTACTGCCTGGAATAATTATTAAATCTGGATTTTTTAGTTCACCTACACTTGAAACATAACGAACAGCGGCACCATCAATGTGTTCTAAGGCATTAAAATCCGTGAAGTTTGATATTCTTGGCAATCTGATTATTGCTATATCAATCAAGCCCTCTGCTTTTGGTTTTGTAAATCTTTCAGCTAAGCTATCTTCATCATCAATATCGACTGTTATATATTGAACAACACCTACAACAGGAATATGAATTAAATCATATAGCAAATCAAGTCCAGGGGTTAATAAATTTACATCTCCCCTAAATTTATTGATAATAGTACCTTTTACATAGCTTCGTTCTTCCTCATCAAGTAGCATAACTGTTCCATATAATGCAGCAAAGACACCTCCTCTATCAATATCTCCTGCAATTAGCACAGGAGCTTTTGCCATACGGGCCATTCCCATATTTACTATGTCATCTTGCTTAAGATTAATTTCTGCCGGACTACCTGCGCCCTCAATAACAATGATGTCATTTTCAGCGGCAAGACTTTCATACGCCTTCATTATGTGTGATTTTAGCTGCTTTTTATAAATATAATATTCTGTCACAGTCATATTTCCTATAGGTTGTCCATTTACTATAACCTGTGAACCTTGGTCACTAGTGGGCTTGAGTAAAATTGGATTCATCCTTACATCTGGAATTTTCTTTGCAGCCTCTGCCTGAACCACCTGTGCACGACCCATTTCAAAGCCGTCCTCAGTTATATATGAGTTTAGCGCCATATTCTGCGAATTGAAAGGAGCTACCCTATAGCCATCCTGTGCAAATATCCTGCACAATCCTGCTACCAGTAAGCTTTTTCCCGCATTGGACATTGTGCCCTGAATCATTATTGCTTTCGCCATCTGCTTATCTCCCTTCCATTTCGCTGCATTTTTGCATAAATCTTTTGGCACAGTCTATATTTCCGTAAAAATGCATATGCGGATATCCTGCAAAAAGTGTGTCTGTTGCAAAAATGCAATCCCATTTCTTCTCCGAATTAGGTTTAGCAGCCTCAAAGTCATCGCCATTATTGTCACTGTCATAATAGTGAAATTCATGCACATTAAAGCTATCCCCCTTTAAACACAAGAGATTATCCTTTTTTGCCTTTAATGTAGAATATCCGAATCTGGATAGCTTTTTTTGTAGAGTGCTGCTTCCTTTAATCACACCCACCATAGGATAGTTATTACCCTTCATGTCAGTAATAGCCTGTTGTAAATACATAAATCCACCACACTCTGCATATGTAGGTATCCCTTTATTTACGGCCTTCTTTATATCCCTTAGCATACTTTTGTTTTGACTGAGCTCCTTAGCATATAATTCTGGATATCCACCACCCAGTATCAGGCCACTGATATTTTCAGGCAATGCCTCATCATGTAATGGTGAAAAAAATGTAAGCTTTGCCCCCAGTAGTTCCAGCAGTTCTAAGCTGTCCTGGTAATAGAAGCAAAAGGCTGAATCCTTTGCAACAGCAATGTTACAAGTATATTTTTTACACTTTATGAAAGTATTAATGTTACTGGGCTTCTGCCTATTACATAGCTTGGTACAAGCCAAATTTTGTTTATTAGCATTTATACCCTCATATTCCAAAGGAGGAGCAGTTTGTGCAAGCTTTATCACACCATCTATATCAATATATTTTTCCACATTATCTGCCAGCACGTTTAGCTTTTGCTTAAGATTTTCTATTTCGCTTGCAGTAACAAGGCCTAGATGTCTGCTCTCAATCATTGCTTCAGGCAGTCTCGGTAAAAATCCCAGAACTTTAAGCTGTGCGTGTTCTTCTATCATATGCTTGTACATGGGATATGTTTCAGGTGATACTGCATTTATAATAATGCCTTTTATATTATTGGGCATAAAATCAGCATAGCCTTTTACCATAGCTGCTATAGACAGTGACATTCCTTTACCGTTAACCACCAATACAACAGGTGTTCCCGTATGCTTGCTGATTGAATATGACGAATAGCTTCCATCATTTCCAAGCCCATCATAAAAGCCCATAACACCTTCTACTACTGAAATATCTGTATTTTCACTATTCTTGGCAAAGAGATACTTCACTGCATTTTCTCCACAAAGAAATGCATCAAGATTTCTTGATTTGGTACTTATTATTTCAGTATGAAACATTGGATCTATGTAGTCAGGTCCGCACTTAAATGCTGAAGTTTTTATGTTTCTATTAATAAGTGCCTTTAATATCCCACAGGTAACAGTTGTTTTCCCACATCCGCTTCCTGTTCCAGCTATCATAATTCTGGCAAAATTACTCACTTCCATATTTCTTCACACTACCTTTTTAAAATAATACTAATTCATATTACAGATAGTCACTTTTCACTACATGTTTTGCCTTCACAATTATCTTGTACCCGTAATAATATATACTGGATTATTTGCATTCATCATATGGTACGCCCCCACTTTTTTTGAGACTGATACATTAATGCAAACTACATCTGCTATAAGACCATGTTTTTCAAAAGCTGTAACTGCCTCATTTAAAGTTTCCAATGTAATTGCATTTGCAACCAGTTTGATATCTGGATTTTTCTCAATAAGCAAATGAACAATTTCATTCATATTTCCACTGCTGCCACCAATAAACGCCTTATCAGGTTTCGGAAGCTTCAAAAATGCTTGAGGAGCATTTCCATGAATTACACAAACATTATATCCACCAAGCTTACAACGGTTTTGATTTATAAGAGCTACTCCATCTTCCTTTTGTTCTATTGCATAAACATATCCATCATGCGCTTTTCTCGCTATCTCTATAGCAACAGACCCGGTTCCTGCTCCTATATCATAAACTACATCACAAGGTTCAATAGCAAGCTTTGATAATGTAATACAACGAACCTCTTCCTTTGTCATTGGAACATCTCCACGGATAAAATCGCTATCTTGCAATGGTAAATAACAATTTACAAAGCTATCATTTTCAATTAAAAGCACTGTAAGGTCATCAAAAGAATATTCCGAAAACTCTCTTGCAGTTCCCTTTACAATACGTTCATTTGGCATTGAGAGATTCTCTCCTGCAGTAACACTAAGTTCTCCAAGTCCATTATCCATTAGG
>JAEZOA010000014.1 GCA_023441625.1 Bacillota bacterium | reverse complement strand
GCTGTAATCCATTCCTTATATTTTTGGGCAGTTTTTCGGGAAAATTCCAATAATAGTTCTTCATTATACTCTAGCGATACTGAATCCATTTTACTATCTGAGTGTCTTTTATAAAGCCTATCTCTATGGTGATGCAAAAAGATATATAGAAAATAACTGGGGAGGAATAGAAATAAAAGTAGATAATCATGAAATAGTTGGATGTAGTGCAAAGGGGCATATAAGCCATGTTTACTCAGACAGACTAAGTAGCAGACCTATGGGATGGTCAAGAGTCGGAACCGATTCCCTACAATACAATAAATTGACTCAATCAATTCCATTTTCAATGCTAGTAAATAATCTTAAAGTGTTGTATTCTTAAGTTGTTATGGGATTAAAGATTTATTACATAGCTTCCTCAGTCATATTAATTGTGGCTGAGGAAGTTAAGTTTAACATACTTCATAGATGTGCGGGTCAGATTGTTTATATAATCGTGTACATGATTTTTGAGGATTTATTTGAATATGTGTTTAACTTTTTCAGCAACTACCTTGCCAAATGCTGTGTGGCTCTCAGAATCAAGATGCATATAGTCTATCTCATTTTCCTTAACATATTCATTGCAGTCCATAAATTCACAATTATTCAGTTTCGCACACTGCATCATTAGTCTAGGTAACTCTCTTGATTTTTCTACACAATGAGCACCCATCCCTCCAGCGACATGAGAAGAGTAGCATTTTTCCCCTATAATAATCGGAGCAATTACAAGAATTTTAGGGTCATTTCTCCATACCTTGGATATTACCGCTTTTTTTATAAGGCGATCAACGCCGTCAGCAATGTTTTGAGGTGTAGCTGAAAACCGTTCTTTTGTATCGTTAGTACCTAGCATTATAATGAGCAGGTCTATTGGTGATTGAGACATCAATATGGTAAATAAATGCTTAATACCACTTAGTCCTTCATTCAATGGATCCTCAAATACAGTAGTACGCCCATTAAGGCCTTCCTCCACAACACTATACTCATTTCCCAGTTCACTACTCAAAACACCGGTCCAACGGACATCATCATCAAAACGCCCATCTGTTTCCGCATTATACCCCCATGTGTTTGAGTCACCAAAACAGACTATCCTTTTCTTATTCATAATAATCCGTCCTTTTATTTTTAGTATTTATACTTTTACAGCTTTCATAATGACCGAAATATTTTAACTACATAAAAAACATTTATGCCTTTAGCCTGGCATGGTGTGCTGCACCCATCAGTCCTGCTTTGTTTCCAAGTACGGCTTGCCTTATTTCGATACTTGAGAAGCTTTTCATAATTTGATTACTAACCAATTTCTTTATATTTTCTATAACATAATATTCAGCCATAATCCCTCCTCCCAAAACAATGCACGGTGGATTAAAAATATGAATTAGAGACACTATTCCAGCTACAATTTCTCTAATCCAATTATCAATAATTTGTTTCACATTATTTTCGCAAATATGTGAAAATATTGTACGTCCATTGTTAAGGCATGGGTCTAGTGATTTTGTTGCACGTACCAGTGCAGTTGTAGAAGCATACTGTTCATAGCAACCATATCCTCCACAGCCGCATTTAGCACCTCCAACATGAGTTATTATATGACCAAACTCACCAGCAGAAAAACTTGTGCCATGGTATATTTTTTTATTATTTACAATTGCACCGCCAATCCCTGTACCATATGTGAGGCACAGAAAATCATCAAAATTTTTTCCAGCCCCATATATTCCTTCGGCAAGCGCAGCCGCATTTACATCATTTTCTACCAATACAGGCACCTTAAATCGTTTTTGCAGGATATCTCTCACATGTATTCCTGTATATTGTGGGATATTTTCATTTGCATAAATTATTACTCCACTATCTGGATTTACCTGCCCAGCTGTACTTACACCAATGCAATCAAACATACCTAGATCCGATATTATTTTGCAACACCACTCCATTAGTGCGGTACCACCCTGATTTGCATTAGTTGGATATTCGGTATAATTTGAAATAATGCCATTTTCAACAACCCCTGCTTTTATCGTGGTTCCTCCAATGTCAATCGAAGCAATTTTCATACAATTCTCCTCTTAATAAGAAACTATTCAAACAAAATTATAATCAATATACTATAAGAATTCGTTTAAGCATCAATGATTTTCATCGCTTATAATACTTTCAATTTAATAAAATGGGAGATGAACAACATTGTATCCTAAATAACAATTTCAAATATATAGATGGAGTAAAAACTCCATCTATATATTTAAACTCTGTTTATATGTCTTTGGAAATATTAATAGCTTTAGCAAAACGTTCTGTGATTTCCATCGGGCGAGTAATTGCCGTACCAACTACAGCAGCCGTAACACCACACTCAAGAGCTTTCTTCAGTTGTTCTGGTGTCCAAATACCACCCTCAGCAATAACATCACATCCACTTTGTTCAACAAGTGCTTTCATCATTGGGTAATTGGGTAACGATACTCCCTTACTATAAGCTGTATAGCCACTCATTGTAGTACCGATAATATCAAATCCAATTTTAGCGGCGTGTAGACCTTCTTCAACATTTGAACAGTCTGCCATAAACAGATGGTTAGGATACTTTTTTCTTACTTCAGCAAAAAATTCATCTAGCGTCTGTCCATTAGGACGAGGCCGGCAGGTAGCATCTGTAGCCACAATTTGAGCGCCACAATCAACAAGTAGATCTATTTCTTTTATTGTAGGCGTTATATATACCTCAGAATCTGAATACTGTTTTTTTATTATACCTATTATTGGTAAATCTACTACCTTTTTTATTTCAATAATATCTTCAACTGTATTGGCTCTAATACCTGAAGCACCCCCTAGCATTGCTGCATAAGCCATACGGGACATGATGAAGGGGCTGTATAACGGTTCTGTTTCAAGTGCCTGACACGATACAATAAGCTTACCGCGTATTTTATCAATAATATTTTTATTCTTCATTTTATCCCCTCTTATATTCGTACAGTATCCTTATTTCTTTTCTTATTTACAGAAAAACGCTATCGCATCGTCTATATTCTTGGAAATTTCACGGATCTTTTGCATGTCTTCTTCAATAACCGGCGTTAGTGGTAGGCGTGCTCTTCCTATTTCCATACCATGAAGACGGAGAATAGTCTTGATAACATCATACATATTGCCATGTAGACTAACTAGTGACATAATGATTTCATCAATCTTAAATTGAATCTGACGTGCAGTCTCATAATTTCCATTGCATATCAACTGATCTGCCTTAATAAACAGTTCAGGCATAACACCATAGGTACCTCCAATTCCGCTGTCTGCACCCATAAGACGTCCAGCAACGAACTGTTCATCAGGACCATTGAAAATTACAACATTATCACCGCCTGCATTTTTAAATTGCTGAATGTCAAGCACTGGCATTGAGGTATTCTTAACACCAATAACCTTAGGATTCTCACACATTTTCTTAAAAGTTTTAACGGATAAGTTATATCCTGTATTTTGAGGGATATTATAAATAATAAATGGGAGTTCGGTTGCATCAATCATTGCCTGCCAGTAGTTACATATGGCATATTCAGGCATACCAAAGTAAATTGGAGGAATTGATGCTATCGCATCTACACCACAGGTTTCAGCATACTTAGCCAGTGCTACACTATCTCTAGTTGATGCACAACCCACATGTGCAATTACAGTCATTTTACCCTTAGCAACCTTCATAACATTTTCAATAGTTTTCTTACGTTCCTCTAGATTCTGGTATATACATTCACCTGAGCTACCACTTACATAAAGTCCACGTACTCCTTTATTATATAAATAATTCACAAATGCCTGCGTCCTCTCAGCACTAACTTCACCATTATCATCATAGCAGGCATAGAAAGCAGGAAAAACTCCTTTAAATTTTTCTAAATCAATCATATTTGCTTCTCCTTTTATAATCCAAAATTTTCACTTTATTTTGACGTCTTTATTTCTCACATTATAAGGAAGTTTATTGTCAAAAAATTCGAAGATAGAGTCAGCGATAATCACCTGTGAGCGATATTCTGATTCCAAAGAGGCTGCACCCATATGTGAAGTAATGAACACATTATCCATGTTAAGCAATGGGTTGTCATCTTTAGGTGGTTCATCACATAATACATCCAAACCAGCACCCTGAATCATCTTATTCTCCAATGCGGTTATAAGATCAGCCTCTTTGATGACCCCTCCACGACAAGTATTTATTAGGTATGCCGTTGGCTTCATCAAACTAAATAGGCTTTCGTTTATAATACCACATGTAGCATCGCTAAGTGGGATATGCAGGCTTATAATGTCGCTATTTTTAAAGATTTCTTCCATGGAATCCACTAACCTTACGTCCATCTTTTCCGCCTGCTTCTTGCCATTATCATCAAGAAAAGCATCATAAGCCAGTATTTTAATATTAAAACCAGATACCATACGGGTAAGTTCACGTGCAATATTGCCAAATCCCACTAACCCCAATACCTTTCCATCTAGTTCATTACCTGTAATCGTAGATGGCCACACATGAGCTTTGCATCCCATTACACAATGTGTAAATCGTCTTCCAACATTAAGAATATGAATCATAGCAACCTCAGCTACAGCCGCAGCATTTGCACCCGGCACGTTTGCAATGGGAATTCCCAGCCGTGTTGCCTCAGGAATGTCTATGTTGTCCGTTCCAGCACCATAACGCACTATAAAACGTCCTGCATTAGCTATTTTGGGCAAAGTGTTTTTATTCCATGGCTCTGATGTGCTGATAATCGCATCTGCCTGACCGCCCATCAGTATAGCATTTTCCTCGGTAGGAGCCACCGCCTTTTTGATAAAGCGATAACCTCTTTCTTCAAAACGCTTATCAAGATATGTTATATCTACTTTTGTTTCATCTAGATTAATCCAAATTGTCTTTTGATTGTTCATCTAAGTGTGGCCTCCATAATAATAAACCTTTTATTTTATTGCACTAGAAGTTTCTGCAATACCTGCTTCTAGTTGCTTTAAAGCGTCATCAACTGAAGTATTGCCGGCTATGATAGAATTTAGCATTCCTGCTGCAGGGAATTTGAAGTAGTTCTTCGCAGCAATTGCACGGCCCTTTATTGTTGATACTGGATAGCCGTAATAGCCTGAAGCTTTTGATGCATAATCAAGAACCTGTTTGTTAACTCCATCTTTCCATACATCCTGTTCTGCACAATCTTTATAAACAGGTGCTAAAACTGGAGCAATCATCTTAACATATTCATCATACCAAGCATTGTCAGTTAAATAGCGAACTAGTTCTTTCGCAGTATCTACATTTTCGCTGTCCTTCATAATAGACCAACCAGTTGCAAATCCCATAACAGTGTCTTCTGCAGAACCTTTTGGAGGAGCAACTACTGCTGTGTTTGCATAAAGATCCTTGTACTGTTCATCACTCTTCATAGCATTTACAAGAGTTGGAGCATTAAACACTATTGCAGATTCGCCCATAAGGTAAGACTTGTTATTTCCTGAAGGGTCCCAAGTTGTAGCAGCTGGAGGAATAGCACCGGCTTTATAAAGGTCCACATACTTTTGAATAGTTTCTTTTACCTTAGCATTGCTTGAAGCAATCACATTGCCATCTTTATCAAAGAATGAACCGCCATTGTCCCACATCATCATACGAAATACATTTTCGCCATCTTCATCAGTTGGGCCACAACCCATTCCTAAGCCATAGATACCTTTATCTGGATTAGAAACCTTTTTTGCTACATCAAAAACTTCATCCCATGTTTCAGGAATCTTCTCAATACCATTTTCCTTTAATATATCCTTACGAACAAACATCATAGTAGAAGAGCTTGTATAAGGTACAAAATAATTCTTTCCTTCGATTTTTGTGCCTTCACTCATAGATTCGAAATAAGCACGTTTACTGCCAATTTCGGTAACAAGATCAGTAACATCTGCATAAGGTAGATTTGGATAGTAGCTGAGTACCTTGGTTACAGCTCCTGTTGTAATGTCAGGTACGTTCTTTGCCTCAATTGAAGCATTAAGTTTTGTCATAAAGTCTGTTGCTGCAATGAACTCACATTTTACTGTTGTACCAGTTTCCTTTGCGAATGCATCAATTCTCTCCTGCATCTTTTTGTTTGCATCTTCGCTGAAGATCTTTTCAACCCAGACTGTCAGTTCTTTTTTTTCTGACACTTTTGAAGTAGTTGATGCTTGTGAGGTGTTCCCTGCTGAATTTTCTGTTTTTCCACATCCTGTAAACAAGGTTGCTGTCATAGCGGCAGCTAAGAGTAATGATACAAATCTCTTTTTCATATTAAATCTCCTCTACATTTTATTTATATATATTTATATATATATATTCATAAACAGAGTTCTTGGATTCGGTAAGTGTTTCCGCTTCTTCGAATCTTAGACCTCGTTATCCAGATAATAGTGCAGCTTTTTCCCATTAAATAGAAGTGGGAGTTATTTGTGGCGGAAGACATATGCTAAATACATTCTTGGAGTTGGATTAGTTTATTGTTTTACTCCACCAGAAGTAATTCCACCAACCAAAAAGTTTGATGCCAGCATATATACAATCAATATAGGTACACATGCCGTAATAGCCCCAGCCATTATCTGACCCCATGGGTATATATCTCCGTAAATTAAGCCTGAAATGACGAGAGGGAAAGTCTTCATAGCGGTATCACTGACATTTACTAAAGCATATAGATATTCACCCCAACACATAGAGAACGCAAAAATAAATGTTGAAATAATTCCAGGCAGCGTTAGTGGAAATACAATACGGTACATTGATCCTAACCTGCTGCTACCATCCACTTTGGCTGCCTCCTCAATCTCTACCGGAATGGAAGAAACATGGGGGATAAGCATCCATGCCACATAGGGCAGCGTAAAGGTCGGGTAAATGAGCGCCAAGCCCCAGATTGAATTAGTGAGCCCCATTTTAGAAACTAGCATAAAAAGTGGTATATACAGTACTGAGGTAGGAATTAGATAAGTATATAAAATACTTTTAGTCATCAGGTTTCGACCTCTGAATTTTACTCTTGAAACAGCATATGATGCAGGATATGCAACAAATATCGAAAATATTGAGGCACATAACGCTACAATAAAACTATTCTTCAAAGCTCCAAGAAAAGGCGTTTCCTGATATAGATATTTATAATTTTCAAAATTTATATTTTTGGGGAGCATCGTTGGTATTTTACTATATATCTCCGCCTGCCCTTTCAAGGAGGTATTTAGCATCCAATAAATTGGAAACATAGATACAATCAGACAAACTAAAACAAAAAGAATACTTAAAAATTTCGTTAATTTACGTTTTTTATTCATTGTCTATACCTCCTCTAATTTTTATCATCCTGCGCAAGCATCTTTTTACTGACAAGACTTATTAAGATAATAAGTATTGGCATAGCCAATACGGAAACTGCCACACCACGCCCAAGTTGCATACTTGTCATCGCTGTACGGTAACTATAAATGCTGATGAGTTGGGTTGCACCACTTGGGCCACCACCTGTTAAAAGCCATACAGACTCAAACTCATTAATAGTCCAAATGGTTGAAACCAGTGCAGTCAGCATAATAACATCTGAAATTGCAGGGAAGGTAACATAACGGAATTTCTGCCATAAGTTAGCGCCATCAATTTCAGCTGCTTCATAGTGATCCTTTGGTATCGTCTGTAGTTTTGCCAGAATGGAGATTCCGAAGAACGGTGTTCCTCTCCATACATTGACAACTAGTACAGCGATTAACGCTAGTGATGCGCTACCAAACCATACAAGATCTTTATCAATAATGTTTAGTGATTTTAAGATATAATTTGCAACACCGCCTGTATCCGAGAAAATCCAACGCCAATTCAGTACAGCAACGATATTTGGCAGAGTCCATGGAATAATAAGCAGAGCTCGTGCAATACCACGGCCTTTAAACTCTATATTGAGCGCCAGTGCCATAATTAAACCAAAAATTGTTTTGCCCATAATTGAAAATGCTGTGTAAAGAAAAGTAGTTCCTGCTGAACTTATAAACTGTTTGTCACTTAGTAGTTTGACATAGTTGTCAAGACCAATGAATTCAGCAACACCACCGATAGATTTGTTTGTAAAGCTGAGTGATACACCCCAAATTACAGGTATTAGTAGGATAATGCAAAGGTAAATAATCATCGGTGCACTTGCAAGAAGTGCGAAAAGCGAATCCCTACGCGTTTCTGACATTGGTTTCTTTCTTGTCATTATCATATTCTCTCGTTCCTTTCAAATATAATGGCATCGTTTACTTGAATATTGTAGAACATTATATCCTTGTTACAAGTTTTATTATACCATCATCCTTGCAAATTGTCTATACAATAAAGTAAATTGTATATATAATATTTTCTATTGTATATATATTATTTTTCGTTGTATATACAATGTATCAGTACAATTTTATTTATAACAATTAAATCTAGATATTTCTAAATAAAGCTTTAAATCCTATCTTATCAAGTTTAATAGTTTTGTTTATAAAAACTCATGTATCTTTTTTCTTCACATAATACAAGTCTTAATGAAAAAACAGATGATATATATTTTTATAGACCTTTCGGTCAAGCGATAGTATATCCAAAACAGTAAGATTATACTAATAAATTCTATAAAACTTTAAAGAAGGCAGTGTGATTATCATTGACGCTAAAGCTACTCTTGGCTTCTGAAGTGTAACATAAAAACTGTCATAGCAAAAAAGCCTCCAATCTATGGATAATA
This sequence comes from Bacillota bacterium, assembly GCA_023441625.1. GTDB lineage: Bacteria > Bacillota > Clostridia > Acetivibrionales > DSM-1351 > Ruminiclostridium. Next base: position 3,066 of record JAEZOA010000014.1, on the reverse strand, counting down.
TATCCTAGATGATTGGAGGCTTTGCATATAAATGAAGTGGCAAAATAATTATTTATTTTTCTTTATAGACATTCCAGTAGAAACGCAATTCTTTATTAAGTCAATAATTACATTAAGTTAAGGGTTTGTATTAAAAAACACCATATTAAAGGTATATCTATCTGGGTTATAAATGGTTTTAGTATGTTCAACAGGGATCTCCTCATCATTAAAAATCGTCCTAAAAGAAGCGATTCCAAAGCCTCTAGCCTTGCCTAATAGCATCTCTGCTTCTTTTTTGCTCATATTTATTGCTTTTATATCTTGCTTCATATAATTAAAGATGGCATGATATTCTTGCTTCATTAATGTATAAAGAGAACATTTCTCCAAATTATATTTCATCAGGTCTGGATAATATTTTTCTGGCAAATAGCAGTATTCAATAGCCATAGGTTCATTATTTGCAAGTCTTAATCTATTTATAAAATAAATTTGTTCATTTTCAGAAAGTTGGAGTTTTAACTTCATTTCATTATCTGGAGTAATTTTTTCAAAATATAAGATTTTACTACTTGGTGTAAGCCCCCTTTTCTCCATGTCTTGGCTAAAACTCTGGATTTCTAACTTTTTTTCTATTACTTCTTTAGAAACAAAGGCTCCTTTACCCGGAATTTTATATAAAACTCCCTGATGGACAAGATTAGAAATCGCTTGCCTAACAGTCATCCTGCTAACATCAAAAAGCTCCGTAAGTTCTCGTTCGGTTGGAAGAGATTCCCCTGAAAGGTATACTCGTTCTTTAATTTTTTGCTTTATATATTCTTCTAATTGCACATAAATTGGCACTGATGATTTTTTTTCTATCATTTTAAATACCCCCACAGTTCTTAGAACATTACCTAATTCTTACCGTAACTTCATTATACCCGTTACCTGAATTCCCAGCAATAGTATATTCTTTTTTATTATACAGTTTAACTAGTTCTTTATACATACCTAGCGGAGTGTCACCTGTCACTAATCCTAAAACACTATTTGACTTTAAAGTAATTTGGCTTGCTAATATATTTGCTGACTTCCAGCTCATTTCGTTGTAATTATTCACTTTAATTAATTTCATTTTAAGGCACCCCCTTAACCGTAGTTAAATTCTGAATACTGTTTTTCCTTCTACAATAGTTTGTTGAACATTAAATGCTTCATCTAAAATTACTATATCTGAATCCTTTCCAACCTCTAGACTACCTTTATGCTTTTCAATGCCTAACTCTTTTGAAGGGTTTAAGGAAGCCAATTTTATAGCCTCACACATTCCCTTCCCAGTGCAATCCATAAAGTTCTTAATAGCCTGATTAAGTTTCAAAATACTTCCTGCCAGTATGCCATCTTCAAGTCTAGCAGAATTATCCTTAACAATAACCTTTTGACCCCCAAGCTCAAAAATACCATCGTTAAGACAGCCTGCCCTCATAGAATCTGTTATTAAGATAATCTTACCCATTCCCTTTATTGCCGTTAATATTTTAAATATTGCTGGATGTACATGTATTTTATCTGCAATCAATTCACAATATATTTCTGAATTAAAAATAGCTCCAACAACTCCTGGGTTTCTATGGTTCAAGGGCGTCATTGCGTTAAAAGTATGTGTTGCATGACTTACACCATTTTCTATTGCTTTCATAGCTTGCTCATATTCTGCATTTGAATGCCCTATTGACAAAATAATATTTGTTTTTTCCTTTACTTCTGATATAAATTTAAAGTTCTTATCAATTTCAGGAGCTAATGTAATTATTTTTATAATATCAGCGTATTTTTCTATAAAACTGAAACTAGGTTCTATTATAAAATCCTCAGCCTGTGCTCCTTTATATTTTTTATTTACAAAGGGTCCCTCCATATGAGCACCTAAAATTTTTGCACCTTGTGCTTCTTTTCCCATGCAATAGCTTATATTATCAAGTGCAGAATATATCTTTTCCTTACTCATTGTCATAGTTGTAGGAAGAAATCCGGTAACTCCATTTATAGCGACAGTACTGCTTATTGCAGTTAAACTTTCAACTGTCCCATCCATTACGTCATGCCCCCCTGATCCATGAATGTGCATATCAATAAATCCTGGAGAAACATAGTTCCCTTTTGCATCAATTACTTCTTCACATGTCTGAAGTAACTGCCCAGCAGTTTCCTGTTCTCTAAATTCTATAATCTTATCGTCATATACTAGAACCTTATTTTCTAAAAACTCATTTTCAGTAACAATTTTTCCGTTAATTATAGCTTTCACTTTTATTCTCCACTCCTATTACATTTTTTAAGTAGATTTTATAAGCTCCTATATTCTCTAGGTTGTAGCTTATACTTTTCTAAAGTGTAAAAAGTATTTACAATATTTTTTATGCGAATTAGTATCATATATAGTCTATTATTTCATATTTTCAATGAATTAAATTAATTATATACCACAATAATTAAATTGTCTATACAATTAAATAACAGTATATACAATATTGATTATACATATATGACTAGTATTAGTGTATATACTACTGTGTATCATAAAATAAAAAAACCGCTGAAAAACATCCAACGGGAATGTACATATATCATGTAGTAATGCTGCCCACATAAATACCTTCTTATTTTGACTTTTATCTTTTACTTTTGCAGCTTCATCCAGAACCAGCATAGTATGATTCCATACATTGCCTTCTGGATGGTGTTTGGGAGATTGATTAGTCTGCTTTAAGTTGTTAAGAAGCTTAAGAGGATATTGATTAAATAGAGGTAGCTTGGAAAACTGATTAAAAAATAATGAGGGTTGTTCATCTTCTAGTAAATGGAGGTTTATCTCTGAAAATATATTCGAATTAGTTGTCATTTTATAATTTGTCCCCTTTTTAATTAGGCTTTTTCCTTAGTATGCTCCATTAAACGCTTTTAATGCTTATGCTGTAATCCATTCCTTATATTTTTGGGCAGTTTTTCGGGAAAATTCCAATAATAGTTCTTCATTATACTCTAGCGATACTGAATCCATTTTACTATCTGAGTGTCTTTTATAAAGCCTATCTCTAT
>JAEZOA010000160.1 GCA_023441625.1 Bacillota bacterium | reverse complement strand
ACAGAAGCCTTGGGGGTGACACCTCAGCAAATTAATTCAAAGGTTGGAACCTTTGGCGTTCCAGAGTTTGGTACTAAGTTTGTAAGAGGAATGCTTTTGGATACAATGCCCAAGCAATTTGCAGATTTAATTTGTATATCAGGGCTTTCGCACGGTACAGATGTATGGATTGGAAATGCAAAGGACTTAATAGATGCAGGTACAGTTACCTTGAGCGAAGCTGTTTGTACAAGAGATGATATCATGGTTTATCTAATGAAAAAGGGACTTCCTCCAAATTCTGCTTTTAAGATAATGGAGACAGTCCGTAAAGGGAAGGCCCTGAAGGAACCGAAATGGCCAGAATATGAGGCTTTGATGAGAGAACACGAGGTTCCGCAATGGTATATAGATTCCTGTAAAAAGATAAAATATATGTTCCCTAAGGCTCATGCTGCAGCTTATATTATGATGGCGTTCAGAATAGCCTGGTTTAAGGTGCATATTCCTCTTGCTTATTATGCAGCTTACTTTTCCATCAGAGCAAAGGCATTTGATGCTGAATGTATGATAAATGGAAAAGAGGTTGTTAAGCAAAAGATGAAGGAAATCGAAATGCAAGGCAATCAGGCTGCTAATAAGGATAAGGATATGTATGATGATTTGGAATTAGTTATTGAAATGTACGAAAGAGGATTTAAATTCCTGCCCATTGATTTATACAAGTCTCATGCTACAAATTTCCTAATAGAGGACGGTAGCATAAGACCGCCTCTAAACAGTATATCAGGCATGGGAACTGTTGCGGCAGAAGGTATATATAAAGCTGTCAATGAAGGCGGTCTGTTTACTTCAATTGAGAATTTAAGAGTACGTGCTAAAATAGGGAATTCCACTATAGAATCACTACAAAAATTCGGTTGTCTAAAGGGGCTTCCAAAAAGCAATCAGCTTAGCTTTTTTGATGATTTAGAAGCATTAGCTTTTTGATATATGATATGTACACAAAGGCTTTCAGAAATTAGTCTGAAGCCTTTTTGTTTTGAAATAAGTTGAGTTTAAGGGTTGAGTTTAAGGTTAAATTTTAAATAGGTTTATTCGTTGTAATTTATTACTATTTGTGATAAAATTATTGAAAATACTATTATTCGAGGTAAAAATGAAGAAAAAGTCCATTAAAGTATTAGTTTTTTGTTTAGTGATTTTGATTTCATGTAGTTCTTATTTATTTGTATCAGGTGGGTCTAGTATTAAAGTAAATGTCAATGGACAAACATCAAATATAGGTGCAACGACTATCAATAATAAGGTATATGTTGATGTTGAAGCACTTTCAAGTTTGCTTAGTTACAATGTAACTAAGACCAATAATACTATAAATATTACAAATAACAACAATAACGAAGTAGTTCCAAATATTGTTAAATCAATAGGGCCTTCTGTTGTTGGAATTATTGGAAATGTAAAGTCTGAGAATACAACAGCAGAGGGACTTGCACTTGGTACTGGCGTGATAATTAAATCCGGAGGTGAAATACTTACTAATGCCCATGTTGTTGAAGAGATGACCAGAATAGTAGTAGTACTTTCAGATGGTACTGGATATGAGGCAAGACTTAAGTACATAGATACAGAGTCAGACTTGGCAGTCATTAAAATTGATAAAATTGGATTAACTGCTGCCAAATTCGGAAAATTGCAGGATATCGTTGTTGGTAAGACTGCAATAGCAATAGGAACACCAATGTCCTTTCAAAACAGAAACTCTGCTTCAGTTGGTGTAATAAGTGGACTAAACAGGAGCATTGATGGGTTTTATCAGTACAAACTTATTCAGACAGATGTAGCTTTAAATCCTGGTAATAGTGGTGGTCCACTTGTAAACATAAAAGGAGAAGTAATTGGTATTAATTCAATTTCTGATAGAAGTGCTCAGGGTCTCAATTATGCAATACCTATAGATACGGTTCAATATGTTTTAAACCATTTTAATAAGTATGGTAAGGTAAAAAGAGTTACTCTTGGTGCGCATTATGAAGAGGATACTGTTGCGTTGATGGGGTTACCTAGTAAAGCAGGCTTGAAAATTACTAAAATTGATGACGATTCATGTTCAGAAAAGTCTGGTTTAAAGAAGGGTGATTTTATCTACAGTGTTAATGGCAATTCAGTTAACACTATTGTTGATTTAAATGAAGCATTTAAAGCTTTTTTGCCTGGTGACAAGGTAAAAATTAATATACGCAGAGACAGTAAAACACAAAGTATTAATTTAGTTTTAGATGAATTGAAGTAATATTAGTTATATCTAGTTAATATCATTAATTTTAGAGCATATATGCTCCAGGGAGGATAAAATGAAAAAATCTCTATTTTTATTTTGCTTAGTATTTTGTATGTTATTAAGTTCAGTTAATATTTTTGCTGCAGAAACAATTAAAGATGCGAATTCATCAACTAACATTACAGTTTCCTTTAAGACTGGGACTGGAATTTATACTGTTAATGGAAAGACAGTAAAGACTGAGGCAAGCACATTAATAGCTGGTAGAACTTATGTTCCTGTAAATGTTATAACGGATGCACTAGGTGCTACCTTAAATGTGGATTTAAAGAAAAAAACTGCTGTTATTAATTATAATAATGTTGAAGTTAAGCTTACTGAGAATAAAAAAGAAGCAATAATTGCTGGTAAAACAGTAAAAACTGATGTAGCTCCATTTATTAAAAATTCTTCCTTTATGGTAGCAATTTCTTTTCTTGCTGAAACATTAGGAGCTGATGTGACAAATACTAAAGGAGAAGTTAACTTTATTAAAGAAGTTGCCAATCCAAACAGTATTTTGGATTATAGCACATTAATTAAGAAATCAAATAAGGAAAAAGTAGGCGATAGCTATTACAATTGGTCTATGTTACTTCCAGATGATTTAAAGCTAAGCTATAGAAATTTTAATGGGACAAATAATGTGTTTTTTGCCCAAGATGAATCATATATTGTAGATGTTGACATATTTGAAAAAACGGAACATACAAGTCTTGATAATGCTATAAATAATCTTAGTACATATACTAAGGATTTTACACTTATTGACTGTGGAAAAAGAAAAAATAATGAAGGAATTGAATATGTTGAGTGTGTATATAAAGATGATTATCTAACTTATCAAGTAAGAGTTTTTATTTCAGATACCAAAGAGTATGACATGCATATTATTACGAAAAATGATGACTCATATCTTGATGAAAAGTATCAAAATGTAGCTGATTCTTTTAAGTTTAGTTTTGATAAGGATGGGAGTACTGAGGATTTATCTGATGTTTCAAAAGATGGCTATAGAAAATACCAGGATAGTAAATTAAAATGGTCAATTAATGTACACCCTGATTGGTATGAATATGAAGGCATAAATCCTCAAAACAGAGTAGTTTTTAATGGCGACAAGGAAGCATTTTTTTCTGTAGAAGTTTATTCCTTAGATAAAGGAGAAACATTAGATTCAATAACTCAAGACGAAATTAATCAAAATGAAAAGAAGCTAAATCCAAGGTTTTATAAGTTAGTTAGTCAAGAGAATGCAGTTATAGGAGGCGTAAAGTGTAAAAAGTTCTATTATACTCTGAAAATTCTTGATAGAACTTATTATGATTGCGTAGTGTGTTTTACTGATAAAAACTATAAATATATACTTAATGCAGAACTTTCTGATACAGATTATAATAATAGCAAGCAAAAAAGCTTAGTAGATGGCATGATAGAATCATTTACGTTTAGTGAGCTTAATGTCATAACTGTTGGTAAGCTTTTAGACCCTGATAAAGTTGTATTGCCTGATACTAATAGAAATATATCAGAAGATTTATTCTCAATAGAAATACCATTTAATTGGTATGAAAATGAAAATAACAATGATGCATATTTTAATTTTTATTATAATAGTTTAGGTGTTACTGTAGATATATATGATGGCAACTCTCTTTACGATTTTACTTTATTTTTAGATAGTTATTTCAAAGAGGATAGTAAAAGTACTATTGAAAGTAAGACATACTTGACAGAAAAAGGCATGGGCTGTTATAAGTATGTTGTTTTAACAAAATATGGCGATTATGAGTATAGAAAAGAAAGTTATGTAATTCAAAAAGGTAGCAAAATTTATGCAGTTACTTTAGGAGTTGATAACCTGTTCTATGGACAAAATACTGTAGATGCATTTACGAAAATATGGAGCTCGTTTTCGATAAAGTAGAATAGAGATTTAAGATAAAGCCTCGTACCTACGTGGAACGGGGCTTTTGTCATAGAAAAAATAGGTTGAAAAATAAAAATTATTTATAAAACTGACTAATTTTAGATAAAAGGTGCAATATACATAAAGGGAGAGATACATGGAATCAACAACCATATATAATAATAAAAATAAATGGGTAATTTTACTTATAGTACTAATGGTAACTTTTATGGCTACCTTAGATGGCAGTATTGTAAATGTTGCTTTACCAGTAATGGCTAAAACATTAAATGTAACATCGGCAAGTATTCAATTAGTGGTGACAAGCTATTTAATCATAATTTCAGCAACTATTCTAGTTTTTGGAAGACTGGGAGATATGGTTGGCAAAACAAAAGTTTTCAAGTTTGGAATTGCATTGTTTACACTGGGTTCGTTGCTTTGCGGAATAACCGAAGCATTTCCGTTTTTAGTATTATCAAGAGTTATACAAGCAATAGGAGCTGCAGGTACTATGGCTAATAACCAAGGAATTATCACTGAGGTTTTTCCGCCAAATGAAAGGGGAAGAGCTTTAGGTATTACAGGAACCTTTGTTGCTCTAGGCTCTTTGCTAGGACCTCCGATAGGAGGATTTATTGTTGATGCTGGTAGATGGGAATATATTTTCCTGATAAATGTTCCAATAGGTATAATAACTTTATTTCTTTGTTTTAAGCTACTGCCTAAAGCTACTGAAACAATACGGGGGAAGCTGGATGGCTTTGGGGCATTATTGATCATATTTACGATAGTACCTCTATTTTTTGCGCTTAGCAAGGGACAAGAGCTGGGGTTTACAAATCCTATAATTTGGTTAAGCTTTTTTGTAGCAATTGCGGCTTTCATAATATTTATAATAGTGGAAAAAAAGCATGAAACTCCTCTGTTGCAGCTACAGATTTTTAAAAACAAATTGTTCTCACTCAGTATATTCTGTGCATTTTTATCCTTTATAGCTATTTTTTGTTCAAATATTATTCAGCCTTTTTATATTCAGGATATAATGAAATTTTCACCATCAACCTCGGGCTTGGTGCTAATGATTTATCCTCTGGTTCTTTCGGTGATTGCTCCTATAAGCGGATATTTATCAGATAAAATTGGTTCGGAGGTTTTAACTCTGATTGGATTGTCACTTACAAGCTTAGGATTGTTTTTGATGTCTACATTAACTGAGTATTCTACTATTATAGGCATGGCATTATTTACAGCAATAATGGCTTTAGGAAATGGATTGTTTCAAGCACCTAACAATTCTTTAGTAATGTCTACAGTACCTCGAGATAAGCTGGGTATTGCCGGAAGTATAAATGCACTTACTAGAAATTTAGGAATGATAACTGGAATAGCATTGTCTACTACTATTTTGTATAATAGAATGAGCTATAAACTTGGATATAATGTGACAAATTTTGTAGTGGGAAGAAATGACGCTTTTATTTATGGAATGAGAATGGTATATATAGTAGGGGCATCGATTTGTTTGGTTGGAGTCATTTTAACATCTTTACGCCTATTTGGCAGAAAAACTAAATAGGTAACTAAACTGGCGTTGTGGGGTGCTTATATGAGCTCTTTTTCAGCGCAGATATACAGGTCTAAGGCTTGTCCGTTATCCGTTACCATCTCCCATAGTATCGGTATTAGCGTTTGAAGGATTATCTCTTAAGATAGACTCTAAGTCATATTTCCTATTCTCATTGGGAATAAACAAGTCTGAATTTGATATAAAGTACTTATCAATTATTTCTTGCGAATCAAATCTTTCTCTTGTTTTTGTATCTTCTATCTTGTTTATATAAATTATATAATCAGTTGCATCAATTCTTCTGTCTAAGCCGTATAACTTAAAGGTATTCATACTAGGCCTAGAGGATTGGGTAAATGCACTTACCAACGAGAGCGTGTCCGAAAGAGAAGTATTTGTTATTACGTTGTCAAAGGTATATTTAATAATTGGTATAAGCTTTGGAAGCTCAAGTAAATTAACCTTTTGCTCAATTAATGCATTTACAAATTTAATTTGCATTTCAGTTCTTTTTAAATCTGACCCATCATAATATTTTTTCCATTCTGTGTTTGAATTATATCCTTTTCGAAAACGGAGAAGCTGTTCAGTCTTATCACCGTCTAAGAGTTGGTATCCCTTTTTCAGGTTAATATATAGGTCCTGCGTAGGATCAGAGTACTTTAAATCAGCGGGAACATCAAAATAAACGCCACCTAATCTGTCTACAATTTCTTTAATAGTATCAATTTCAAGATAAATATAGTAATCAATAGGAATATTAGTTAAATTACTAATTGTTTGAGTGGCATATTGAGCTGACTTGTGTTTTGCATCTGTAAGTGAAAGCTTCTTAGAGCCGTCATATTTATTAAATTCAATAGAATAACAAGAATTGATTTTATAGTTAGCATTGTTACTAGGCTTTGTATCTCTAGGAACAGTAAGTAAATTAATTTGCTTTGTACGGGGATCATAGTTAGCAACAATAATGGTATCGGTATTCAGTCCAGAGGCTTCTTTTATTAAAACTAAAAAATTTATTGGGTCGTAGCTACCAGTATAGTTTTCAACAATATCGAAGGAGTTAGAATTGCTAGAGGGTGTAGAATTGTTTTGGGGTTCATATGAAGAAGATTTTATATCAACTAAAAAAAATGTACCTAGTATAAATAGAATCATTCCACTAATTAAACTACATGCGTAAACTATTTTTACAGATTTCATCAAATGATACTCCTTCCGCATATGTACATATAACCAATATACAGTACATTTGATAATAAGTAAATATAAGTAATTGAATTTTTGTCTTGAACGTCTTGAAACTCTTGAATTTATTTCATTCTCTTGTTGATAAAAAGTAATAAGTGCTCACTTAACATAAAATATGCTATAATGGATTTTATCCGTTATAGCATATTTTATATTCAATTTATTTATTTACATCTGAGAGGGTTGATTACAATTAAGGCTTTATATACAAATAAAATAATGCCGAAGCTAGCATTATTTTGTGCTGCTTTCATTTGGGGAAGTTCATTTTTTATAATGAAAAATACAGTAGATATATATACTCCATACATATTATTAGGATTTAGATTCACAATAGCAGGTGTGATATTGAGTATTATATTTTTCAAAAAAATTAAGGAGATTAATTTTGATTATATTTGGAAAGGTGCAATAATAGGTTCATTCTTATTTTTGGCTTATGCCACACAAACAATTGGAATAACCGAAACCACACCTGGCAAAAATGCATTTTTAACAGCAATATACTGTGTTATTGTGCCATTCATGTTTTGGATAGTAGAAAAATCTCGGCCTGATATTTATAACTATTTTGCAGCTATAGTATGTATTGCTGGAATTGGTATGGTATCACTGACCGGGGATTTTGAAATCGGGTATGGTGACACCTTTACTCTAGTGGGGGGAGTCTTATACGCAGCGCACATGGTTGCTGTTGCAAAGCTTGGTAAAGGTAAGAATCCTATAATTATAACTATTTTACAGTTTGGATTTGCCTCAATTTTTTCATGGACTGTAGGGCTTACATTTGAATCGTTCCCAACAGCAGCACAATGGACATTTGAAAGTACTATTGGATTGCTTTACTTGGCAGTATTTGCAACAGCAATAGCATTGCTGTTGCAAAACATAGGACAAAAGCATACACACCCATCATCGGCAGCAATTATACTGAGCCTGGAATCAGTTTTTGGTGTGCTTTTCTCTGTAATTTGCTATGGCGAAAAATTAACGTTACGTTTGATAATTGGTTTTGTTTTAATATTTATTGCTGTTATTATTTCTGAAACTAAGCTATCTTTCTTAAAAAGGCTTAAATTTTTCCGAAAACATATTTAGACATAACAAACTTTAATTTTCCCATCTTTTCAATAGTTAGGACTAACAGAATATCTATAAGGTCAAGCATATCCTGTTGGTCGGCTTTTTGTAAAGAGATGCTGCTATATCTTGCATTAATAAAATGGTCGGTTGTTTTTATAAAGCTTATTTTATTAAATGAATAGCCTTTAAAATCAAGGGTTTTTTCAACTCTTATTCCAAATTGATAAGGCGTTTCTCCAGGCATAAATTCTATATTAATAACACTTAGAATTTTTAATATATAGTTATATGCCAGCAAAATAGAATTATTTGGATTGTCCTTCTTTATCTTTCTTAGTATTCTATAAGTTTTAATCATATTTCTAAAAACTAATATTCCAAATACTAAAATAATAAAGGAAAATATTGATGCTATAATAATAAATACTATTTGCAACTTATTTGTTTCTGATTCTATGTTTGTATCTATATCACCATTATCATAAGTAAAACCTGAACTGCCAGTATTACCATACTTTTTAATCATTTCCATATAGTCCATATAGTCTGAATTTAACATGTCACTACTAACAATTGGAGTAATAGTTTGATCATTATACATGTTTGCTAAAAATGGGGAAGTAGGTTCAAAGGGTATCCAACCAAACCCTTCAAAATAAACCTCTACCCAAGCATGAGCTTGCTCATTTGTAACTTTAAATACTCCATTTTCATCTGTTTTTGGTGGAAGTATATATCCCTCAACATATCTGGTAGGAATGTCTAAGCATCTTAGCAATACAGTCATAGCCGATGCATAATATGTACAATAGCCTTTCTTACCTTCAAATAGAAAATAATCAACAAAATCCTTTTTTCTTGGAGTATTACCAGGTGACAGCGTGTATGGATAATTACTTGATAAATAGGTTTCCACAGCTTTAGCCTTATCATATAAGTTATCCTTGTCTTTGGTTAATTCATTAGCTAGCTGGCGAACTCTTGGAGTAACAGATTCAGGAAGTTGAGTGTATCTCCTATAAATAACTTCCACATCTTCTTTCAAAGCTGTTGAATCAAATATATTATTTGTTTTTTCTACGTCAGATAATAATTTTTTATTTGAAGCAATTTGAGTATTATTATCATAAAGGTCGTTATAATAGCCTTTATAACTTTTTCTAATTTTATTTATAAACTCATCACTTTTTAACTGCATATTATTATATTCTACAGTATAAGAAAAACCCTCTTTTTGAAGCTCATTTAAAGAAATCATTTGTTCATTATCATAAAATAAGGTTTTAGGTTCTTTAAAGGTTATTGACTTTGCTTTTATTGGTATAAATAATGACTTTGTTTTTAAATTTACATACTCAATTTCAGCTGTAGAAAATTTATACACAATGTCTCCAATAAATTCAGACATTTTAGATGTACCTGTTTCTAATTCATTAGAGTCAGAATTTATTTCATTTTGATAAAGTGCTAGTTCCTTTCCTAATGGAATTAATTGAGAATTACTTTCATACCAGTTTTGTCCGTCATAGAATGCTTTTGAGCTGGCTTTAAGATATAAATTTGAATATTCTGATTTAACATTCATAACATGAGTTTTGCTCAGCTTGATATTTCCACCCAGCCTGCTTTTTTTTCCAAAACCCGTAGAATTTATAGAAAAGTAGTCAAAACTAGATATATCTTTATCAGAAAAATACTCAATAATATTATTAATTACAAAATCAAATTTTGAATCTAACCATGGCAATGAGTTTCGAGTACTCTTAAATGGAAATAAAAAGCTAAAAACGATAATTAAAACACAAACTGGAATAATATAAACTAAATAATTAAACTTACTTCCTATTTCGTAGGTTGATTCCTTACTTCTTCGTTTTAAAATGTCAAAAAAGTAGTATAGCAAAAATGAAAACATAAAAAGAACGAAGGATTTATTACTTATAAAAATTTTAAGCTGTAATTGAATGAAAAACACACTAAAAAATAAAATTGTTATAACAAAGAAATTATAAAATTTCATAGAAAAAACAAAAACAAACAGAGTAATTATAAAAGCAAGTAATACTAAAGTTAAATTAGTATAAAATGAGAAGGATAAGTCATTAAAGCCATTTGTAACGTCGATAAACCAACTTGAATAGTTATAAAACCAAATCTGAGCATTTGTCAACCCGGTTTTAAAAAGGATTAGAAGCAGACCAATAATAAGTGATATACATATAACTATAGTCGAGACAATAGTTGTTAATTTGTTTCTAAACATAAAATAAAATAGCAGGGTAAGAGGTACAATAGCAATAAACAAGATAAGGCTTAGATTTTTTGTCATAAATAGTGAGGTATACAAAGTCTGACATATGCTTGCTGACATTAGTATAACCAAAATTAAGTTTGCTAATATACTGAGTTTGTTTTTTGATAACATTATCACTAACCTCCAAGTATCATTTTAATATCATCAGTGGGGTTGATAGTATATGCTCTCACACCGATTTCAGGTAAGTTGTCAAGAATATCATCTACTATATCATTACTTTCTTGCACTAGTGACCTTGGAGAAATATAAATAAGGCAGATAGTATGATTTGACTTTTGAGCATTATATATTTCATTATACAAATCAACATCAAGAATACTTGTAAATATAACCATATCAGTTGAATTGCTGCTGCTTTCATAATGTAACTTTACAATATCAGATAATGAAATCTGTTGATTAAAATCTATAGAAGACAAAGTCTTATAAATAAAATTAAATTCCATCTGATTAGATGCCTTAAGGATTTCAATTGTATTATCAAAATACAAAAAGTTAACAGATGTATTTTTTAACAGGTAATAATATATCACAGAAATGACTGCTTCTATAAGCTTGTCTTCAATAATTATATTTATCTCTTTAGTATAATTATTGCGTCGTAAATCTAAAAGAATATTTACATTTAGATCAATGGTACTCTGAAAATTTTTAATTATTAGCCTATTGTTTCTGGCTGTAAGTTTCCAATGGATTTTTCTAAAGCTATCACCATAGAAATAGTTTCTAAAATCCTTTATATTGGTTATGTCCTCAACTGTACCCTCAGAAAAGCTTTGAGAATTTGAACTGCTTGAATTAAACACATCAAATTTAATAAGATGCTCAATCTTAGGGTTAACAATTATTTTTTTAGTCTCTGGAATTCGATATTTTAAACGGATTAAGCCTAGAAAATCTTCGATATATATATCGCTTATACCTACTTCATATTCACCTCTGTATTTACATATCATATCAAAAACATATTCTTTTTTTGAAAATGGAGTAATACAAAGGCTTTGGGAATAGCTATCTGAATTAAAAAGTGAATGTGAGCCAAAGAATGAAACAAATACATAAGGAAATATCATGAAATCTTCATTGCAGAGCTTAACTATCAATTTAACATTTTCACCCTTGATAATATTCCTTTTATCAATATCTTGAACAAACTTAAATCTAATGTAAACATAAATAGTATATCCTACTGAAATAGTGAGTAGGGATAAAAGGGTATTAAAGAAGAAGGAGGATACAAAGCCACCAAAATTATATCTAAATATTATTGATAATAAAAATATAAATATAAATGTAATCCTATTTCTTTTCATAGTTGTCTACCAATGGTATAAATACCTTGTCAATAATAGAGGTTAAAATATCCAATGATGACATTTTCTTAAGTTTTGCTTCCTGTTTTAATAAAATTCTGTGTGATAGAGTTGGAATTAGCATTTTCTTTATATCTTCCGGTAAAACATAGTCTCTGCCACAGTAATAGGCCCAAGCTTGTGCTGCACGACAAACTGCTAGCGAACCTCTTGGACTAGACCCTAAAGCGATATATTCATTTTTTCTTGTCAAGTTTACGATATCCACAACATAGTTCTTAAGAGTTTTATCAATGTAGATTTCTTTAACTTCATTTTGCATTGTAATAATATCAGCGCTGTCAACGACTGGTTCTAACGTTTCTAGCGGATTATCCTGAAGAAATCTAGAAAGAATAAAAACCTCTTCACCTGGAGGTGGATAACCTAGTGAAATCTTCAAAAGGAAGCGATCCATTTGCGCTTCTGGAAGGGGATAGGTGCCTATATATTCTATTGGATTTTGTGTTGCTAAAACCATGAAAGGTTTTGGCAGCTTATATGTAGTTCCATCAACAGTGACTTGCTTCTCTTCCATTATTTCTAACAAGCTTGATTGTGTTTTTGGAGAGGTTCTGTTTATTTCATCAGCAAGTAATATTTGACACATTGCGCTACCAGCTCTAAATTCAAATTCGCAGGTTTTTTGATTGTAAATTGAGAAACCAGTAATATCAGAGGGGAGAACGTCTGGAGTAAACTGAATTCTTCTAAAAGAAGCAGAGATTGACTTAGCTAATGCAGAAACTAAACTTGTCTTTCCAACTCCAGGTACGTCTTCAATAAGTACATGTCCGTCACAAATAAGAGCCATAAGAGTAAGTTCAATTGCGCCCCTTTTTCCAATAATAACCTTTTCGACATTACTGACGATTTTTTTTAAAAGATCAGAATTTTTATACATAGTACTATCTCCTTAGATTTATTACTTTTACAATAATATATTTATTATATTAGAAAGCAACCAATAATTCCATAAAATACTATATAAGACTTTATTCGTTTTTTTATTAAAAATGCCGTATTTAATTAACTTCACATAAATAAACTTCACCAGTATATAAAATGGAAGTGTGAGGAAACATTATAAATATAAGTTGTCTAGCATAGCTTTATAGCGTAGCCTTGTTGTTGGCCAGTGTGGGCAAAAATTATGAATGGATTAAATATTCTTGGTTTACATTAAAAATTACATGTGTTATAATTAATTTCGCATTGTCGGGGTGTAGCGCAGATGGTAGCGTACCTGCTTGGGGTGCAGGGGGTCGCAAGTTCAAATCTTGTCACTCCGACCAGCAATATAAGCGGCTTTCAGATAATTGAAGGTCGCTTTTTTAGTAAAATAGAAGTATTTTTCATATCAATTTTTTAATGTATAAAACTAACATTTATGAAAAGGATATTTTTATGAAATTAAATTATATTTTATATTTTATTACAGGAATCTTATTTGCAATTTCAGCTATATTAAACTTTACTATTAACTCAATATCTATGGGAATTGTTTACATTTGCTTAGCGATAACATTTACAGCATTGGGTTTTAGTTACAAGAAAAAGTATAATAATCATAATTGATACTATGCACACAATCTATATATCGAAAATCTTATACACTTCATATTTGGAAGGATACCATGGAGATGAGCTATCATCAAAGGATATGGCAGAGATGCTTATAATAATGTTTGCTATTGATTAATATTTATATAATTATAATCATAAATATAACAACGCAAGCATTATTAAATATTTGGAGATGATTTAGATGTCAGATTCAAAAGTAAATACTCACAGTTTTCTTACTTGCCAAGGTGTAGAAATTTTAAAACATCAAAAGAATATTATTTGGTATAATCAATCTTTGATAGATAATTTGGTTAAAGGTTCTGTTTTACCTGATAGTATAGAAAATGATGGAGGGTTATTTATAGGTCACTTTTATAATCCAGTAACTCATGATAGCTACAATCATTCAAAAACTCTGAATGCTTATACACGTTTTATCAGTCATTATACAAATGCTATAGCTATGAATATGGAAGGCAGAACGAATGAAGATACTTGCTGTGAACTTGGAATGGCATTGCACTATTTGGAAGATGTGACCGAACCTCATCATGCAGCAAATATAGCTAATTATTTAAATACACACTTTAGTGATGATCATATGGAGTTTGAAAATTGGGTAAAAGAACAATCTATGAAAAAGTTTCAAATAAGTCATAGTAAAGAATATGACTTCGCATTGAACAATAGCCCCGGCGATATATTAATTAAAGCAGCACAGCTTGGTAATTGTATATTTTTAAAATATCATAAAGATTGTGATATAATAAAATCTAAATGGAAAAGAGCTGCATTTATGGGATTGACTTATGCGCAACAAATTGTTGCTGCAGTCTTATATAAGTTTGCAGTTGATATTGGAGCTGTTACTATAGATAGTACAGAGAAATAAGGTTTTCTAAGAAATGGTGCTTATACATTCTAGCTCGCTTTATGCGGCTCATGGGGGTTGCTATGTTAAACGCATTAGCTGTAGGCTGCGGAGGGTTTATCGGAGCAGTATTTAGATATTTACTATCAATTGCTATTAATCGGTTTAATAACAGTTCGTTTCCAATTTCCACTTTAATAATAAATGTGTTGGGAGCTTTTTTAATTGGATTACTAACAGAACTACTTATATGCCAGTACCCAGATAATAAGAAAATGCAATTGTTTCTAACAACAGGTATACTGGGCGGATTTACGACTTTTTCAACCTTTAGTATAGAAACAATAAACCTTTACCAAAATGGAAATATCATTTTAGCTATTTCTAATGTAGTTCTGAGTATTGTATTCTGTTTAGCAGGAGTAGTACTGGGTAAAATGCTTTCAAAAACATTTTGTTAATTGATGAGCTACTATAGAAGGGTGCTTGAAAACAACAATCTATCTGATAAATAAGGTGTATTAATTTAGAAATGGAAAAATATTAAAATAATGAAAAAAAATTTTATTAGGTATATTGAATTGCAAGGTAGTGTGTGTTACACTATAATACATAAGAACGTAGCGTGCTAAAAAGTATACTAAAACAAAGATTGGAGAATATAAAAGTATACAGTAAACAAGGGTAGTTGAGGCGGAGGTGAAAATAAATGAACATACAGTTTAAAAAGGGAGTACTTGAATTATGTGTTTTATCAATGCTTGTAAAACGTGATTGCTATGGCTATGAATTAGTTAGTGAAATTTCAAAGAACATACTGATTTCTGAAGGTACAATTTACCCTCTTCTTAAAAGATTAAAGGATGAAGGTTATGTTACAACATATCTTCAGGAGTCACAGGAAGGGCCCCCAAGAAAATATTATGAAATAACGCCAACCGGGTCACAAATGTATGGTGAGCTTACAGAAGAATGGTACAGCTTCGTTGAAGGTGTAAATAAAATTATAATGGAGGATATGGATAATGAATAGAATTGATTTTATTACCAAACTTGATAATTATCTTAAGGGTGTTACCTACGATGATAAAAAAGAAATTATTTATGATTACGAAGAACACTTTACAATTGGTATAGAACAGGGTAAGACAGAAGAGGAGATTTCAAATGCTTTGGGAGATCCCAAATTAATTGCAAAGCAATTTAAAAATGATTACTTTATATCTAAGGCTGAGAACAATAAATCAGCAGGTAACCTCGTAAATGCTGTATTTGCATCTATGGGAATTGGGTTCATGAATCTCTTTATACTACCATTATTATTTGCTGCAGCATGTGTTGTTTTTGCTTTGCTTTTATCAGCTGGAAGCGTGGTTTTTTCGATAGTTTTAGTACTAGCTAGTGTATTATTTTCACTTTATGCTGCGGCAGTAGCTATGGCAATTGGAGGAATTGCACTTATTTTAGCAATATTTTTAGCACCTGTTTTGCCTGAATATATTAGCATTGATATAAATACAGGTTCTGCAGTACTTTTGTCAATAGGTGTATTCTGTCTTGGAATTCTTGCTTTCCTTGGAGCAAGAAAGGTTACACATTCTTTCTATAATTGTTCCAGAAATATTGTAGTTTCCTCATATAATATAGGTAAGAGGTGTGTAAGTGGCTTTTATATGTGGGTACTAAAGTACCTGAAATTTAATGTTTCTATTATTACAAGAAAAAAGGAGAATGAAGATGCTTAATAAATTAGTTGTTAATAAAAAGAAAATATCCTTATTGCTTACAATTATAATTATTGTATGTTTTGCTGCAGCAGCACTACTGTTTTTTCAAATTGATATGAAGTCCTTTAAGGAAAATAAATATCAATATGATGTAAATGAAGAAAAGAGCTTTGCAGTTGAAGAAATTAAAAAGATAAATATTGATTCTTTTTCATCTGATATAAATATAATTGAATATGATGACAATAAAGTCAAGGTGCATGTATATGGTAAATTGTATGCAAAGCAGCAAGATGAGAAGACCCCACTAATTGAGCTAAATAATGGAACGCTGGACATTAATGAAAACCGTCATTCAAGATTACATATTGGTATTAATTTTAATATCGGTGAATTATTCAATGAAAATGAAATGCAGATTGATATATTTATGCCTAAAGGATATGGAGAAAGTTTAAAAATTGATACTTCATCGGGAACTGTAAAATCCGATTCTTTAATATTAAAAGAATTATATATAAATACCTTCTCTGGAGAGATAGTATTAAAGGATGTTACAGCAAATGAAGTTGACTTTGAAACAAGCTCAGGTGAAATAAGAGGTGAAATTATTAATAGTGAAGAATTAAATATTAAAACTTTTTCAGGTAGCAGCAAATTTAAATCGATAAATGCTGATAAAGTATTTTTTGATACTAGCTCGGGTGATGTTTCCTTAGGTAAAGTTGAGACTAATAAAATTGAAGGAAGTACTTTCTCAGGTAAAATTGAAGCTGAAGAAATCAATGCAGAGAATGCTAATTTTGATTCTTCCGCTGGAAATATATCAATTGATAAATCAACCATTAAAAAAGTAATATGTGAAACTTTTTCGGGAGAAATAGAATTTAGTAATGCTACAATTATTGATGCTGATATAGATTCTTCATCAGGAAGTGTCACATTAGGGCTTGTTAAGGGATCTGAATTTGCTTTAGTAGCAGAGAGTTCTTCAGGTGACATATCCTGTGATTTCCCTGTAATAACTACAAAGAAGCAAGAGGAACATGAAATAAAAGGTGTCGTTGGGAAGGATACAGGTAAGATATCAATTGAAACTTTTTCAGGGGATATAGAAATTAATGAAGTCGAGGTAAATAGTTAACAAATAAACAGCTTACTAATGTAAGTATAGTATACTTAATAAATGAGATCAGTTTAAGGGGGATTGTGGCAATATGTATAGTGATTTAGATATATACGTACTTAATGATGACGAGATAAAGCGTACGGCATATGAAGATACAGAACACTATACAATAACTAAACAATTTTTAAATAACACAGAAAAAATGCTAAATTATCTATTCGAATAATATTTAAAATTAAAGATTAAATTTTAATAGAGATTGAATCTAAGGAAAAGATTCAATCTCTTGTTAACATAAGCAATGTTGGCTTGCCAACTTGCGTTGTTTTTTAATATGACTCAATTCTTCTTTGTTTTCTAAGCTCTCTGCGCTTTTCTCCTGCTTCCCATTCTAGTCTCTCCTCATCGGTTTCTAGCATAATGCCAGGAACAGAAACAGGATGATCATTTTCATCTAGTGCAACTAAAACAAGGTATGCACGATTTATCATATGACGTATACCATCTAGATTCTCAACATAAGTAGTTACCCTTACTTCCATAGAGGTAGTACCAACATAGGTTATTTGTCCGCTTAAAAAGATTGTACTGTTTATATAGGCGGCTGCCTTAAACTGCAAGTTGTCTATAGAGGCTGTTGTTACATTACAGCCTGAGTGACGTCTGGCAACAACTGCTGCCACAACATCAATCCATTCCATGAGCTTTCCACCAAAAAGGCGATTAAAACCATTTATATGTTCAGGCATAAGTATTTGTATTTGCTCAGTCTTGGAATCTGATACTGTTTTATATTTCATTTTATTCATTATATTACCTCCAAAATCCTTATTGGAATCCCAAATCTTTATTAGTAAAGGAGAATATTCAATTTATAATATTATAACCTAATTTAGATATTTAAGCTAATTTTTTGAGGATGGATAATTGAGTTGGTGAGTTGGTAAGATTATTTATTTATGAATTATATGTAAATAAATAGTAAATAAAGTATTGATTTTAAAATATCAACAAGTTTTTACTATATAATAAATTTTATTAACAAAAATTACATAATTAAGTAAAGGAAAGGTGATTGGTTTGAGAACTTTAAAAACTATTTTTACGCTTATTTTAGCAATAGGTTTACTAGCAAATACAGCTTGTTTTAATGGTGATACTGAAAGTAACAACAGGATAAAGTTAACAATAAATGTAATGGAGAATGATAATTATCTTAGAAATGCCATAAAAAAATTCAACGCTGCTAATAAAAACTGTATAATAGAAGAAAAACTTTATTACAGTGACCAATATGAAAAATATTCAGAAGATACCCAAGCTGACCTTTTATCCAATACTGGTGCAGATATTATAGTAACATCTCCTGTAAGAATTCCAATGCTTTCAAAATACATAGACAAAGGTTCGTTCAGTGAACTTGACGATTTATTTAATAATGATAAAAGCATAAATCAAGATGATTATTATAGTGAGATTATGAATTATGGCATCTATAAGGGCAAGAGATATCTTATTCCCCTTAGCTATACTATAGATGGATTGTTTACAACAGAGAGTATTATGAAAAATGAAGGAATAAATAGTTTAAGCAATGAAGCTAGCTGGGAGGATATTTCAAAGGTATGCTCTGATTATCAGAATAAAAATAAGGATGCAAGCCAGTATTTAATTTCAAGTCTTGATTTTACCTCAATGATAAGAGGGCTAGGCACTAATGTAATTGATATAGAAAACAAAACAGTTAAGCTGGATTCAACAGCTGTTAAGTCGGCAATTAAGCTTTATAAATCAATTAATAAGTCTGTTATGCCAGAAAATGTGTTTTTTGAAAAGATTAAAGGTGGAGACCTATCGGCAGTTCTTAAAAATAGAGATGCGACTTTTTTAAATAGTGCTATAACTTCACCTCAGAATTTATGGTACAACTATTCCTCCTTTAATACAGAGGTGCAGCCAGAGGTTTATTCTGTAAGTACTGCTGATAATAAGATTCCTGCCCAAATTTCATTATTTGCCGCAATTAATTCAAATTGTTCAAATAAAAAAGAGGCTTATGAATTTATAAGTACGCTTTTATCAAAGGAGTATCAAGCGGAAGATTTTATAAACGGCCTCCCAGTGAGCAAAAGTGCATATAACCAGAAAAAGGATGAGTGTATAAAGGGGAATAAAGGTGAGAGAAGCGGAAGGGGCGGAGGCTGTAAGACTACTGACTCAATTAAAGTACTTTTATCACAAATTGATGGATATTTAAAGAGACTAGATACATGCAAGATTGAGGATTTTGAAATTTATAACTTAATTAATAATAAAATACGTGATTGTGTATCTGAAAATGAAACAGACGACAATATTGCAAAGTCTTTACAGGAAGTATCGGAAAGCTATTTTAAAAATACACTGATACTAAATTCAAAAAACCAAAATGAAAATGTTTCACAGCATAACAGCATAAAAGCCAAACTTAGTATAGTTTATATGAACTATGATAATCAGGTAAAAAATGCAATAAGGAAAAGCAGCGAACTTTATCCTGGGATTGAATTTGATGAAACAGTATTTGACAATGAGAAGTATATGGAAAAGAATTCTAAACTAAGCGCAGAGCTAATGGCTGGTGAGGGACCGGATATAATTATTTTTGGTGCTAATACCTTTAACTCACTATATAGAGTTGCCAACAGCGGAATTTTTACTGATTTAAATGAGCTTATAAGTAAGGATAATGATTTTAATAAAAATGATTATTTTGAAAATGTTTTTGATTGTGGCATTTATAATAACAAAAGATATTACATACCGCTGGAATATTCTATACCATATTTTAGAACAACTGCTTTAACATTAAAAGAGAACAATATTTCAATTGATCAGTCAGGTTTGTCAATTGATGGTTTACACAAGCTGGCGCTGGATTTTATTAAGAACAATGAAAATAAGAATAAAAGCTTAATTTACTGCAACTTTGGATTTTCAAGTATGATGTGTATCAGTGGAGAAAAATTCGTTGACAATGAAAATCGCAAATCTTATTTCAATACAAAGGAATTTATCAATCTTCTTAAAAAATATAAGGAAATATACCCGACTATAGCACCATACGATACTTGTGTTAAATATAAATCGGATGTTGATATGGTTAAAGATAATAGACTGGTAATGGGATTCGATCAAGGGAACCAATCCCCCGGACAGCTATGGACTTTTAATTCAATGTATAATGGTGTTGTCGGAGATGATATGGATATAATCCCTTTAGTGAATAATGGGATATGTTATGCAAGAGTTGTAACGGGTTTTGGAATAAATTCTCGTTGTGAGAATAAAGAGGCAGCATTTAGCTTTTTAAAGATTATGCTGTCAAAAGATTTACAGAAAGCAACTGACAGTTATGGAAATCATAATTCAAAATTGTTACTTCCAATTAATAAACAAGCTTATAATGAGGATTTAAATTACTACTTATCTAATAGTACTTCAGGCTTTGGCAGCGAATACCCTGCGAAGGAATTGCCAAAGAAGCTCGCTGAGAAGTTGAACTTAATGATAGGCAAAACCCAACTTGAGCAAAGAATGGATAATGAGGTCCAAAATATAGTCCACGAAGCATTAGATAATTATATAAATGGCAAAACTACCGCTGAACAAACAGCAAAAGCTATAGACAATAAGGTAATGTTATATCTTAATGAGTGATAACTAAAAAGGTGATAAATGGTAAATATGATGTTTTTAATATTTAACATTTTGTAAATTTAAATAAATGTTTAGATATTTCTATTAATATTGTGGTATATTTAGTATATTGTAATTTTCAAATAAATTATTTAAGGGGGATTTTAAATAGTGAGTAACTTAAAAGGTACAAAAACAGAAGCAAACTTGATGTCAGCATTTGCTGGAGAATCTATGGCACGCAATAAATATACTTATTATGCTTCAAAGGCTAAAAAAGAAGGCTATGAGCAAATAGCAGCATTATTTACTGAGACTGCAAATAATGAAAAAGAGCACGCGAAGATTTGGTACAAGCTCCTGCATGATGGAATTGGCGATACTGCTACAAATTTAAAGGATGCAGCTGCTGGTGAAAATTATGAATGGACTGATATGTACGCTAATTTTGCAAAAGAAGCAAAAGCAGAAGGCTTTGATAAAATTGCATACTTATTCGAAGCTGTTGCAAAAATCGAGAAAGAGCATGAAGAAAGATATCTTGCCCTTCTAAAAAATGTTGAAGGAAATGCAGTATTTATAAAAGGTGAAAAGGTAATTTGGCAGTGCGCAAATTGCGGACATATTCATATTGGTGAGAAAGCTCCAGCAGTTTGTCCAGTATGTGACCATCCACAAGCACACTTCCAGATACTTGCAAAAAATTATTAATAATTAGAATAAAATATAGTTAATATAAAAGAGTCCAAAACCATATTTTCATTGGTTATTGGACTCTTTTATATTAGCAGTGCGTCCAGCGAAGCTGGAGCACACTGCAATGTTGGCTTGGACTTGCGTTGTTTATAATGTTTTATATAAGAGTTAAGGATAATTCATTTTAGTTCATTTTAATACAAACAGTTCTTTGAGATACAGCATCTGCCAATAAAGTTAGATTTATTTTATTAGTATCATAAGCAGTAACTATTTTTTTAATATCCGGTTGAGTCTCAATAATATCTTTATATATAGTTTCACAATCAAAAAGAATTTCAGGAGAGTAAATAACTTTTGGGAGGTTATTAAATATGGCACAATAGAAGATTTCTCCCTCAACTAAGTCCTGAAAAAAGTGACTTCCGAATGAAAGCTCTGGCATATAACCGGCACCTTCATAAGAAACTTCACATAGAGCAGTTATATCACTGATTTCTGCAAAGCTAACAGGAACACCAAGTTCAGGAGAAGAGGTGCCCCATCTCCCTGGTCCTATAAGCATAACAGTCCTTTTTGATTTTTTATTTTCACTATTGAGCTTTCCTATTATTCTTGCAACATTATGTTTTATACTATTATTAGCAAGATAGTACTCCTTGGGATCAACAATAATTACAACATCAATAGGTTGAAATATAGAACCACCCATAGTACAACCTTCTCCAACTGAAAACAGGGTACTTTCTTGTTTAAAAGAGGGGATTTTAACCGTTTTTCCTATACCATTTACTTGTAAAGGTCTACATTGTAATAAATTTAATACAAAATCACCGCTTTTAGAAAAATTGATAGTGAATTCAATGTCTACAGGGTAATCATAGTGTTTTTCTATAGTTTTAAGAATTTCTTTTAAATAATTGATTAGTTTATCATTTTTTATTATTCCCTCACATGTCGTAAATAGCACTTCTTTATTAATGCCCCGATTTCTAAGGCTATTTTCAGCATCTCTATCATTCTCAAACATTTGTTGCTTAAACCAAGCAGGAACTTTTTCGTTTAATAAGTTTATATTTATTGTTGAAAATGAATTGTTTTTAAGGTCAATAACATCTATATTTCGTTGTGAAAAAATAGCTTTTTCAATTTTACTGGTCACCGGACTCAAGTTTGGCTTATCTAAAGCTGCCAATCTTGGATAATCCCCCTCAGTTCTGTCAACTGCCCGAGTACCTAAACCCAACACCAATCTTATCAAACCTTGAGAAGGATTAATTTGCTTGTTCCAAACATAAGAGTTATAAGAAAATCCAACGCCTGCAGCACAAGGCATAAAAATATCTTCAAAAATTGAGCCAGACACACGCTGTACTAATATAGCCATCTGTTCATCATTCTTGTCTAAGCCTCTTTGCCTTCTATACTTCAAAGCAGACTCATCCATAGAGCTTGCATATACTAATTTAATAGCCTTCTCAAATTCTTGTAATCTCTTATCCAAGCTACCTGTATTCACACAAAAAACAGACTCATATTTACCAGCAAAAGCATTCCCAAAGCTATCCTCCAGTAAGCTGCTTGAGCGAACAATAATTGGGTTTTGACCATAGTATTCAAGCATTCGTATAAACTGTTCCTTTATTTCTTCTGAAAATGTACCATTAATTAATTTCTTGTTTAATTCCTTTCCAACAGAAAAATACCCATCAGTTGTTCGTTGGGCTATGCGAAGCTTCCACCAACCATTCTGAACTAAATATGTATAAAAAACATCTGAACCTATATAAAAAGAATCATGAGGTTCAAGGAAGAGGGCTAGATCTTTTCTATTATTAGAAATAATTTTACGAGCTAGAAGCATTCCGATAGCTTTGCCACCGATACAGCCAGAACCAATCATTCTATCTTTAATTTGTAAAAAATCCTTGACCTGAAACTGACTTTTTATCAGGTCAGTCAAGTGCTTTTCACCACCAATAAGCATGCTACAAAGCTTTGCTATAGTTTTAGAATTTTGAGGTAAACCTGAATCAAGTTCCATACCTGCACGCAAGAAAAATTTATCCCAATTATCAAGAGCTTGACAGGTATGAAAACTACAACTTTCAGCAATTAGAGAATAGAATTTGCTTGCATTCACTCCATCAGTAAGAGGTTCTAATTCATCAGGATTATTTTCACTAAATTTGTGGGCAAGAAACATACTTTGGGAATACCTGTTCCATACTTTTAGAGGATGCACGTACATTTCACTACCACTTCCATAAACATCTATTAATAGCTGTGTGGTTTCTCGTATCCTAGCTATAGCTTCAAAAGAATGCATGTTTCGTAAAATTCCGAAATATGCTACAGTATCCAATTCAAAAAGATATGGACAGGTAACTGAAAAGAAATTTCCCATCATTAGGTCAGTACCCCATTCAACTTGTAAATCAGACAAACAATCAAATACATAAAATGAACCTATACCTTCATCAGATATTATTTCATGAACTTTTACTGTAAAGCTTTCAAAACCAATATTGGGGTCAATATATACAGTTTTTAAGCCTGGTTGATTAGCTATAATAGATGAATGCTCTGCAAACCTAATATAAATAATATTTCTATTATCGGAAATAGCCTGTTTGACAAAAGGCTTTACAAAGAAGGAATACTCTTCAATATTTGAGAGCTGCCAAACCACATTATCACCCAATCTAATATTGTGAAGTGCAGTATCAATACCGTTTAAACCCGATTTGATTTTTTCAAAAGCTGCCATAAATCCTCCTGAACATTATTTGCGGTTACAGATAATAATATTTTAATATATATTAGTTTTCATGTATAGAAATAATTTTCAAAGTATATTAGCTAAATTAAATGGTATAATCATACTATTAAAATGACTACGGAGGGATTACTTGAAAGCTTTAAGATTTATTTTTACAATTGGGTTACCTTTATTAATATTTTGTATTATCACTGTTAATGTAATTAGCAATAATACTAATTATCTTGACAACTATGTTTACCAAAGAATTTCAAGTTTTATCTCACCTAACTTGACAGACCTAATGAAACTCATTACCTTTTTTGGCTCTAGTCAATTTTTGACTGTAGTAGCATTAATACTGATTTTTGTATTTATTAAAAGTGAAAAGCACTCTTTTAATGCTGCAATGATTGTTATAAACCTATTACTTAGTGCAATACTAAATGTAGGTATCAAATATGCTATTCTTCGTGAAAGACCTGATGTTTTAAGGCTTATCGAAATTTCAGGTTATAGTTTTCCAAGCGGACATTCAATGGTTTCTATGAGCTTCTATGGTTTGCTTATATACTTGTGCTTTAAAAACTATAAAAAAAGATGGAAACCCCTGATTATCTCAATGCTTGCAATTATAATATTGTTTATTGGGATAAGCAGAATATATTTAGGAGTTCATTACACAAGTGATGTATTAGGTGGTTTTTTTCTTGGAATAACGTGGATAGGTATTTATAGTAGTATTGTTGATATAAGATACAAGAAGAAATATGCAAATATCTAAGTGGAGGAATATCAAATGAGATTAATTGATTTATCGCATAATATTGAGGTTGGTATGCCAGTATATCCCGGAGATAATGAGGTTATACTTACCCAAACTCAAGTATATAGTAGAGATCAATATAATAACCATAGACTAAAAACACAGATGCACATAGGAACTCATGTAGATGGGCCGATGCATATGACAGATGTAAACCATTACATTTGTGATATAGACCTTGAGAACTTCTGTGGTAAAGCCTGTATTATTCATATACAAAATGAAGATATAATTAAATATAAAGATGAGTATATTGATATTATTAAAGGAAAAAGTATTGTTCTAATTCATACTGGAATGGATTACTGCTATGGTAAAGAGGAATACTATACTAAGCACCCAGTTTTGGATATATCCTTTTGCGAGCTATTGGTTAAGAATGATGTTAAAATGGTTGGTTTTGATATGCCTTCTCCAGATAGATATCCTTTTCAAATTCATAAATATTTATTAAGTCATAATATATTAATACTTGAAAATCTTACAAATATTGATAAAATTAATTCTAATGACAATATTGAAGTGTTAGCTTTTCCACTAAAAATAAAGTCTGATTCCTGCATGGTTAGGGCAGTAGCGAGATTATTGTAAGGAGTGTTGGATATGAATAGGTATTATATTATCACTAGCGGCATTGTTTTAGTTTTGTTGTTTAATTGGAGAGAGTATATGGCTAAAATTTATTAAACTATTATTTATTAGCGATTACAGAGGGTGTTGATAAAGATGCATTATGTTTACATTATAGAATGCGCAGATTATACTCTATATTGTGGTTATACAAATGATTTAGACAAAAGAATAAAAGTACATAATAATGGGCTGGGAGCTAAATATACACGGGCTAGATTGCCAGTTAAATTAATTTATACTGAAATTTTTGAAACTAAATCAGAGGCTTTAAAAAGAGAGTACAAAATTAAACAAATGACCAAAAAGCAAAAAGAAGAATTAATAAAATGTAAATCATTTTCAATTTCAAATTAATAGGATATAATATACCTATATTTGACTTTATTTTAACTTTCAAATATATTTTATTTTTTATGGAGTTTTTTTGATAAACTAAGGATTATTTAGGAGGTACTTATGCCAGAATTAAAGGATGCACAAATAAGAAGAAAAGAATTAGAAGAGGATAAACGCGTAGAAAGGCTTAAAAAGGAGTTTCAAACTGAACAAGAAATCCAGAACATTATAGCATTGACGTTAGAGAAATATACTGATTCTACAAATAATGCCAAGACAATAATTGATGGAAAAATACAGTCTCTTTATATTAGTGTAGTAGATAGTGATAAAAGAGAACACAAAACAATATTGTTGTCTTCTGATGATTTCAAAGCATTATTTAGCAACATTGAATCAATTGAGGGTGCAATTATAAAAAACTATATGTTTGAATACATTGATAATCATCCGAAGATTCAAGAATTATATGAAAAAAAATATCTAGCTAAATATGGTTGGGGATTATTAGCTGATAAAATCTATTTAGAAGTAATTTGGTAACCCTGATAATGCTTTCAAGTATATGTTTTCGGTAAATAGACAAATATTATTTTATTTGTCTATTTATTAGAACAGTTACTTTATTAAATGTATGAGATGGTTAGATGGCTATAAAAGTGGCTATAAAATTTTTTTAAAAATAGTGTTGACAATACCCAACTTAGCTCTTATAATATAAAAGTGCTCAGACGACATGACTGAGACAAACACTTGGATATGCGCCATTAGCTCAGTTGGTAGAGCACCTGACTCTTAATCAGGGTGTCCCCGGTTCGAACCCGTGATGGCGCACCAATTGAATAAAGTAAACCTTTGAGATATTTAATTTCAAAGGTTTTTTTATTATTACAAATACAGTATAAATTTTCATAATTTAGAAAGGTTATTTATATTGTAGTTAACTGTGATATTAGATAAAATATATATTGTTATTTATTAAATAAATAATTTTATAATTTTTTAAGTAGGAATGGATGAAACGATGCCAAATTATAAACATAATGCTGTACATATGGATGAGATTTTAGGTAAGACAGTTAAAGCTCTTGAAATGGGTAAAAAAGAGATAGTGGAAATCGCTGAAAATTCAAGAAAAGAGTGTATAACTCTTGAGTCTGAGCTTGAAATGTTAAAGGCTCAGGTGTTTGCAATTATAAACGATATTGATAACTTAGAACATAGCCTGAAGTTAAGTAAAAAAAAGCTCTTTGATGTAAATAAGGACTTTAACAAGTACAGTCAGAGTGAGCTTGCTAAAGCATATCAAAATGCAGATAATTTACGTGTGGAGCTTGCCATAAAGCGTGAACAAGAAGGTTTTTTAATTAAAAGGCGTAATGACCTTGAGATACGTATCAGAGATTCTATTAAGACTCTTGAACGGGCAGATAAATTGATTGGACACGTGGGAGTAGCCCTGGGATATCTAAGTGGCGATTTAAAAGACTTGGGTGAGAAACTTGATAATTTACAGCAGAAACAATTTTTAGGTATTAAAATTATTGAAGCTCAAGAAGAGGAAAGAAAGCGGGTTGCCAGAGAGATACATGATGGACCAGCCCAATCAATGTCAAACATTGTAATTAAGGCTGAGGTATGTGAAAAGCTAATTGACAAAAATATTCATGATGCGAAAAATGAATTGCAGAATCTTAAAAAGGTTATGAGGGAAAGTCTTCAGGAAGTTAGAAAAATTATATATAACCTTAGACCTATGGCACTTGATGATTTAGGTCTATTGCCGACTTTAGAAAGATATGTTATATCTTTTAAAGAAGATAATAAAATAGACGTCGAATTAAAGCATAGAAACATGAATGAAGAATTAAAATCAGTTATTTCGCTTACTGCTTTTAGAATTGTTCAGGAAGCATTAAATAATATTTTAAAACATTCTAAATCCAAGACTGCTTTAATATTTATTGAAATTATTGAAAAAGACCTAAGTATCATTATAATGGATAAAGGAATAGGTTTTGATACAAATGAAATAAGAAAAACTAATTCAGATATAGCGGGTGGGTTTGGTATTTTTAGCATGAAGGAGAGAGTAGCCTTGCTTGAAGGAGAATTTGATGTAATATCTGAAATTGGGAAAGGAACCAAGATTAAAGTACTTATACCACTCATTAATGAAGGGGAGGCTCTCTACAATGAACAAGATTAAAGTTTTGATTGCAGATGACCATACAATGGTTAGACAAGGTTTAAAAACTATTCTAGAGTTAGAGGAGGATATTGAAGTTGTTTCACAAGCGGCAAATGGTGAAGAAGCAGTATTGCGTGCAAGAGAGAAAAAGCCAGATGTGATTTTAATGGATATTAACATGCCAGTTTTAAATGGCTTACAAGCTATAAAGATGCTTAAAGATGAGGATAGTAGATATAAGATAATTGTTTTAACTTTACATCAGGATAGAGAATATCTATTTAAAACCCTTCAGTTGGGATGTGAGGGATATGTTATAAAAGATGCTGAGTCATCTGTGCTTATAGAAGCGATACGTAATGTTTATAATGAACAGACCTATATACAGCCTAACATGACAGGTGAATTAGTCAAAGAGTTTAATAGGGTAACTCTTATCGGAAAAGATAATACTATTACAAATAATTTAACCAATAGAGAAATTGAGGTATTAGAGCTAATTGCTGAGGGTATGATTAATAAAGAGATAGCAAAAAAACTGTATATTAGTGAAAAGACAGTAAAAAACCATATTTCCAACATATTCAAAAAGCTCGATGTAAATGATAGAACCCAAGCTGCAATTTATGCCTTTAGACATAATATAAAAGTATAAAGTAACGTAACTGCTATGGATAGCACCTTATAATAACCATAAGGTGGATAATAATTTAAAACAAGGTTTACAATAGCTAAATACAATATTATACTAATACTTATAAGTTTTATAATTACCAGTTTGCCACAAGTCCTACTATTCCTGTTTGATTATGACAGTATGACTTTGTGCTGGTAATTTTTTGTTATTTTTATGAATAGAGGTGTTCTATGTCCTTTTTAGAAGATATAAAAGATAAAGTTTTGATTTTTGATGGTTCCATGGGTGTAATGCTTCAAAAGAATGGGCTTAGTGTAGGTACTTGTCCTGAACAATGGAATATATCTCATCCTGAAATTGTTAAGGATATATACATATCATATCGGGATGCTGGTGCAGATGTAATTCAATCAAATACATTTCAGTCAAACATTATAAAGCTCAGTGAATATGGAATTAAAGACATGCATTATGAAATAAATTATCAGGGTGTTAAGCTAGCAAAGGAGGTTATGGCTGGCAAAGGTTATGTTGCAGCTTCTATAGGACCACTTGGTAAGCTTCTTGAACCCTTTGGTGAGCTAACCTTTGATACTGCTTATAATACCTTTAAGGAGCAGGTTATTGCTCTGCGAGATGGTGGAGCTGATATAATTAGCTTTGAAACCTTTACAGATGTCTGCGAAATGAGGATTGCTTTACTGGCAGCTAAGGAAAATTGTGACCTACCTGTAATATGTTCAATATCCTATGAAGAAAGCGGAAAAACTCTAATGGGCAGTGATCCAGTAATTTGTGCAATTATTTTGCATTCACTAGGTGCTGACTTAATAGGTACAAACTGTTCCTTTGGCTTGGGCCATATGATGAAAATTGCACAGAGCTATGCACAGACAGGTCTTTGTTTTAGCATGAAACCCAATGCAGGGTTACCTCAAACAATAGATGGCAAGCAGGTTTATGCAGAAACTCCAAAGTCATTTGCTGCTTATAGCAGTGAGTTCTTAAAAAACGGAGCTAGGCTAATTGGTGGTTGCTGTGGAACAAATCCAGAATTTATTGCTGAGATTTCAAAAGCTGTAAAAGGTTCGGAACCTGTAAAGCTTCCTTTGAATATTGATTATATTACTTCTTCCTCAAAGGCTGTTGCATTTAATAGTTTGGCTTCTGAAGAAATAGGAAGCATTGATGTAAATAAAAATGAGGAATTAAAAAATGAACTTATGTCTGGTAATCTTGATTCAATAACTGATGCTGCTATGGAATTACTTGATGAGGATTATGGCATAATAGTTATTGATGTTGATATTGAAGGCGGAGATGATAGCCTTTTATCAAAGGTGATTAATGAAGCTCAGACCTATCTAAAACAGCCTTTTGTACTAAAGTCAAACAATCCAAAAGCACTTGATGCAGCACTTAGAATTTACAAGGGCAGAGCGGGAGTTATATCTAACACCAATAATGATGTTTTGGAGGTCATTAATAAATATGGTGCTATTGAAGTAAGGAGCTATAAGGTTGAAAAAACTTAAAAAATGGAGAAGGAGCTACCGAGCCCATGCACATTTCCTTGATATTCTTGTGTAAATGATGGGCATGGGCATATTAATAATGAAAACTAATTTTACAAATTCTCTTATTAAATACTTAATAGAAAAGGATTATTTTAATCTTATATTTTCAGATGATGAGCCTATGGATTTTAACAATGGGCCTACAAGCTTAATAAAAGACTATCAAGGAACCTCAGTATTGCTTGAGATAATAGACGCTGATAAGTACAATAGTGAGCAGCTATCCCAAATGATGGAACATGGAGCGGCTATGCTAGCTAATATAAATGGAACAAATGCAACCATATTTAAGCTATTCTTATTTAACGAAACTCCTAGTGAAGAAAAAATAAGTATAATTGAACAGGGACAGAAAGATATCATACCAGAAAAGAAATTTATGAAATGTTTATCAGTGGACATTATGAATAAGCAGGTTCAAAAGTACTTTAGTGTCCCAGCCTTCGATGGAAATATCATTAGGTCAGTGAATAAATTCTTTTCTAAAAATCTTGATACAAGAGAAACTTCCATAGAAGATGTAGCGAAATTAATTGAAAAAAGAAAAAAGGATTTTGAAATTCAGCTTAAAGCTAAGAAACCATGGTTTACTTATGGACTTATAGCTATAAATATTGTTGTATGGCTGCTTTTGACTATTTTATCAAAAAGAATGGAAGTAAAATATGGAGCACTATTAGATCCTTATGGCTCTAAAATAAACAATTTAATTCTTGAAGGCCAATATTGGAGACTTATTTCGCCAATGTTTCTGCATGTTAATGAGATACACCTGTTGGTTAACTGTTACTCATTGTTTATAGTAGGTTCTCAGGTTGAAAGGTTATTTGGGCATGGAAGGTTTATAGCTATTTACTTTGTTTCTGGTTTCCTTGGCTGTATTGCTAGCTTTGCTTTTTCATTAAACTCAGCAGTAGGGGCTTCTGGGGCAATATTTGGATTATTAGGTGCAATGTTATTTTTTGCAATGAAGAGACCATCACTGCTAAAAAGTGGTTTTGGTGCGAATTTAATTACAACATTGATAATAAATCTAGTATATGGTTTTATGAATGAACAAATTGATAATTATGGACATTTAGGAGGACTTGTTGGGGGGTTTTTAACTACAGGTGCGATTTATACTGTAAAAGAAGAAACTTCAAAGGATAGGCTATCTAAACTTATTGCACTTATTCTAGTTTTCGTCGTTTCATTAGGTGGATTATTCTATAGCTTTAATAATAAGCAGAATACTGTGGTATTGCCAAAGATAGATTTAGTAAAAACCTATGCTAACCAACAAAACTTTACTGAATTAGAAAAGCTTGCAGAAGAAATTATTGAAATGAAGCCAAATGGTAAGAATGCAGTGTTCCAAGTATTATGGAGTTTAACTTTAGCTGAGGCGTCTCAGATGAAGTTTGCTGAGGCTGAAGTACATGCAAAGCAAGTAGTAGAATTTAGTCCTGTACATGGTCACTTTATTCTTGGTGCCATATACTTTGAAACTAAAGAGTTTGATAAGGCAAAGAGTGAGCTTGAGGTAGCAAAAAAACTTGATTCTGATTTCATGGATGAAATAAACAATATGCTATCATATATTGAAAGCATAAAGAATAGTAAATAATAGTATAAGTCAAAAAATAGAGACAGTATTTTTATTTTACTGGCTCTATTTTTTTTAACATAAGCAATGTTGGCTTGCCAACTTGCGTTGTTTGTTTATTTATTTTAATTAATCATTCCTACAAAATATTTATGGAAGCTCAAATCATCAGTTAACTCTGGGTGAAAGGAGGTGGCTAGCATGTTGTCCTGTCTGCATGCCACAATGTTCCCATTAACTCGAAGCAAGACTTCAACTTGTGGCGCTACCTCCACCACGTAAGGAGCCCTTATAAATACCAATGGTATTTCGCAAGGTGAAAGCTCAGGAAGCTTCACATTAGTGGTAAAGCTGTCTAGTTGCCTGCCATAGCCGTTTCTTTTTACATCAATGTCCATAACTTCAAGGTGACGTCTTGTGTCATTGGAAATTTCCTTGGCTAATACAATCATACCAGCACAGGTTCCCCAAACAGGCATTCCTGCTTGAATTCTTGCCTTGAGAACAGCAGTCAAATCAAAATCTGCGAGAAGCCGGCCAATGGCTGTACTTTCACCTCCAGGGATGATTAATGCATCAACTGCTTCAATTTCCTCTTTATATTTTACAATACTAGGCTTAATATTCTTTATTTTATTAAGCTTTTCAATATGCTCTGCTACAGCACCTTGTAAGCCTAAAACACCTACTTTTTTCATACTAAAATCCCTTTCTCTATGCAGATAAAGTGCTACAAGGGTAATAGATAAGGATGTTGCAAAATAAGGCAAATAACATTATATGAACTATACTCCTTGTTTTACTAGATTAAGCGATTACTTTGGGAGCAACCATTAATATAAGTTTAGTACGGAAGTACTAGTAAAAAAATCTATAGAATATATTATGTATGATATTAGTTCTGCAACGATTCTAACTACCAACCTCTAGCTGCAAATAAACTGTTTCCTGATAATTCTCTTACATCAATAG
The DNA here is from genome assembly GCA_023441625.1 of Bacillota bacterium. Taxonomy (GTDB): domain Bacteria; phylum Bacillota; class Clostridia; order Acetivibrionales; family DSM-1351; genus Ruminiclostridium. Next base: position 13,805 of record JAEZOA010000160.1, on the reverse strand, counting down.
AATCCATTGCTGTACCAAGTTCTTCAGATACTTCAGCTAAAATTTTGGAATCATTGTAATAGGTCGTTGCCTTAACAAGGGCTTCTGCTCTCTTAGCTGGGTCAGAGGACTTAAATATACCAGAACCAACAAAAACACCATCACAACCCAGCTGCATCATTAGTGCTGCATCAGCAGGGGTTGCAATTCCACCAGCAGCAAAATTTATAACTGGAAGTCTGCCATTCTCATGAACGTATAATACCAGGTCATATGGAGCACAGTATTCTTTTGCAATTGTCATTAACTCTTGTTTAGAAGCGCTTTGTACCTTTCTGATTTCAGTAGTAACTGTTCTCATATGTCTAACAGCTTCAACTACATTACCAGTTCCGGCTTCTCCTTTTGTTCTTATCATAGATGCACCTTCACCAATTCTTCGTAAAGCTTCACCTAAATTCTTGGCACCACATACAAAAGGAACCTTGAAGTCATGTTTTTCAATATGAAAATCCTCATCAGCAGGAGTTAAAACTTCACTTTCGTCTATGTAGTCAATAGACAATGCTTCTAATATCTGTGCCTCAACTAAGTGTCCTATTCTGACTTTAGCCATAACAGGAATAGATACAGCGCTCTGAATTTCTTTAATCATCTTTGGATCAGACATTCTGGCAACTCCACCCATTTTTCTAATATCAGAGGGAACTCGCTCAAGGGCCATGACAGCAACTGCACCAGCTTTTTGGGCTATTTCAGCTTCTTTTGCATTTACAACATCCATAATTACGCCACCCTTTAACATTTGGGCTAAATTCTTGTTTAATTCATATCTTTCACTCATAAAATTCTCCTTTACAATTTTTTAATTTTTAAATATACTAATTGTATCGCAACACATAAGTATATATTGAATTAAATTTTGAATATTTTTACACAATAAAAATATAATGTCAATATATTTTTAATTTATTGGGGGATAAAATGATAAATGTATCGATACAATTAATAGATTCGGAACAACCAAAGTATTTGCAGTTATTTGATTATATAAAAGAGCAAATAACTAATGGGTATATAGAGCCTGGAGAAAAACTACCTACAATAAGAAATTTATCGCAAAAGCTGGGTGTTAATAGTATTACTGTTGTAAATGCATATAAGCAGCTTGAAAACAATCATTATATTTCTGCAAAAAAGGGCAGTGGATATTATGTATCTAATAGCAAAGTCCAAAAGGAGGAAGCATTTTCTTCAAGCGATGTAGGTATGTCAAATGATGACTCGTTTATTAATTTTGCAAGTGCTACGCCACATCCAGCTATATTTCCCATAGAGTCCTTTAAAGAGTGCATAAATGAAGTGTTGGAGAGGGATAAAGGCTTTGCTTTCAGCTATCAGGAGAGCAATGGCTATAAACCACTTAGAAAATCAATTTATAGCTACCTAAATAAGCATTATTCTATTAAGGCTGAGAACGAAGATTTCCTTCAAATAGTTTCAGGTGCTCAGCAGGGCATAGACATTATTGGAAAGGTTTTATTAAATCCCGGTGATTATGTTATAACTGAGAATCCGACCTATGATGGTGCAGTAGCAGTATTTAAGTCAAGAGGAGCTAGAGTTGTTGGTGTACATATTGAACACGATGGCATAGACCTCATCGACCTTGAGAAAAAAATTAGGATATGTAAACCAAAACTAATCTATGTAATGACAAGCTTTCAAAACCCTACTACTATAAGCTATAGTAAGTATAAACTTGAGGAATTATTGAAATTAGCAAGGAAGTATAATGTTTACGTGGTTGAAGATGACTCAATGTCTGAACTTTGCTATGGAAGTACTAGAGCTCTCACCATAAAAGCTCTGGATAGAGAGAATAGACATGTAATATATTTAAAGAGCTTTTCAAAAATATTGATGCCTGGATTAAGAATTGGATGTATGGTTATACCAAACTTATTAATAAATGACTTTACAAAAATAAAGCAAAATAGTGATATATCGTCCTCGGGACTAGTGCAAAGATCACTTGAACTTTACTTCAAGAGTGGAAAATGGGATGAGCACCTTCAATATATGAAAGAAATATATAAAGGAAAATATGAATTTATGCTCAGCAGATTAATTAAGCTTGAACAATATGGGATTAAATTTGAAAAACCTAATGGAGGACTATATTTTTGGATTAAACTGCCTAAATATTTATCAGCAGCAAATATTTACGATGCTTGTAAAAAAGCTGGACTGCTTCTGATACCTTCAGGTGTATTTTACGATATAAATAATAAGAACAAAGATAGCTACGTCAGACTGAGTTTTGCAGCGTCAAGCATTGAGCTAATAAGGGAAGGCATGTCAAAGCTCGAGGGGTGTATTAATAGTATGTAAATTAATAATAATCTAATTACGTTCTGATGACATTACAGGTAATGTAGTCTTTTGTATCTTTTAAAAAGTACATTTAATCCATAGTATTTCCTATAAATACTATTAGTTAAACCATAGTCGATAATGAGGGGGACATTATTAATCAAGCCCCAATTTGAAGCCCTTATGAGGTCGCCTTTACTCAAATTATTATTTATGATATCCTCGCTGAGGTTGTCAAGCTTTGTAAGTGATTTTATGTTATTGACATCATAATACTTATAAACTGTATGTATATTTTTTATTTTTTCAGCCTTTGGCATAAGCAGACACCTATTATCTTCGGAAATAGCAATTACTTCGGCAAAAAAGTTGGATTTGCTAGAAGAGTAAATTTGATTCTCAGCAGTGTTCTGATAAACACCCCGGATATCTTTAGCTACTTTGATTACATTGCCATCATTTAAATCATAAACTATTCTTGATGACCCTATTCCTAGCAGCTTATACTTGCCGCCTTTTATACCTGTGATAATCTTTTTTAAATTATAATCCATTTAATTCTCGCTTCACTATGAATTCTCAATATATATTATTCTAGGAAGAGTATTTGTGTGAGTATTTGTGTGATAGTCTATTAATAAATGAATGCCTTGACGAATATTTTGTGTTGAGGTAAAATCAATAATAATATTAAAAATCAATATTTTAAATATGATGACTGGAAAGAGTAAAAAGCAGTTGACTTCAAAGAGAGTGAGAGTTTGGTGAAATCTCACAGGTTCAAGCTTTTGAAAATCATCCATGAGTTGCAGCCTGAAATTAATTTTAAATTATGTATAGGGTGTGCCGGTGAATAGCCGTTAAAGAATGAAGTGATTGTAGTATGATTTATTTTTATTAACATAAGCAATGTTGGCTTGCCAACTTGCGTTGTTTAGTAAATCTTTGCTATAAATAAGTTGGGTGGTACCGCGAAATATGCCTCGTCCCTATGTGGAACGGGGCTTTTTTATTAACATAAGCAATGTTGGGTTGCCAACTTGCGTTGTTTAACATAAGCAATGTTGCTTTGCCAACTTGCGTTGTTTGTTTATCTTAAGGTTAAATTTATTAAAATAAATATTTAAAATTATGGAGGAAAGAAAAATGCCAGAAGATTATGGGAAAACGTTAAATTTACCACAGTCAGATTTTCCAATGAGAGCAAATTTGCCTCAGAGAGAGCCTGAATTCCTTAAAAAATGGGAAGAGATGGACATTTATAATAAGCAGTTAAAGAAAACAGAAGGAAAACCAACCTTTATTCTTCATGATGGACCTCCTTATGCAAATGGTGGCATTCATCTTGGTCACGCGCTAAATAAGATTTTAAAAGATATTGTTGTTAAGTATCATAGTATGACAGGCTGTCATACGCCTTTTGTTCCTGGATGGGATACTCATGGACTTCCAATAGAACAAAGAGCTATTAAAGAGCTTGGTCTTAAGAGACACGAAGTTGGCCCAGTTGTATTTAGAGAAGCTTGTGAGGGTTTTGCTAATAAATATCTTGATATTCAAAGAGAGGGCTTTAAGCGTCTAGGTATCAGAGCTGATTGGGAAAATCCATATGTCACTCTTAAGCCTGAGTTTGAAGCTAAGCAAATTGAAGTTTTTGGCGATATGGCAAAAAATGGACACATATATAAGGGACTAAAGCCTGTATACTGGTGTCCAGAGTGTGAAACTGCCTTAGCAGAAGCTGAGATTGAATATGCAGATGATAAATCAGTATCAATATATGTAAAATTCCAGGTAAGAGATGACAAGGGAATGTTTAATGGAGTTGTCGATAAAGATAAAGTTAATTTTGTTATTTGGACAACGACAACGTGGACATTACCTGCAAATCTTGCACTGTGCTTAAATGGAAATTTTGAATATTCAATTGTTAAAGCAAATGATGAATACTACGTTTTAGCAACTGAATTAGTTGAAAACACTATGAAGGCTGCTGATATCACAGAATTTGAAACAATTGCAAAATATCAGGGTAAGCAGCTTGAAGGAATATTGTGCAAGCATCCATTTTTGGATAGAGATTCAATAGTAATTCTTGGAGATCATGTTACTTTAGAAGCTGGTACTGGTTGTGTTCATACTGCTCCTGGACATGGTGCAGAGGACTTTATAGCTTGTCAGAAATACAAAATACCTGTAATTGTACCAGTGGACAGTAAGGGCGTATTAACAAAGGAAGCTGGTCCTTTTGAAGGATTGTTTTATAAGAAAGCAAACGGTGCAATCCTAGAAAGATTAACTCAGGATGGGAGATTATTTGCATCAGAAAAAATTAGTCACCAATATCCTCATTGTTGGAGGTGTAAGGATCCAATCATATTCCGTGCAACTGAGCAATGGTTCGCATCCATAGATGGTTTTAGAGAAGCTGCTTTAAAGGCAATAAAGGATGTTAATTGGATACCAGAGTGGGGCGAAGAAAGAATATCAAACATGGTAAGAGATAGAGGGGACTGGTGTATATCCAGACAGAGAATCTGGGGTGTGCCTATTCCAATATTCTATTGTAAAGCTTGTGGAAAAGAATTAATTAATGATGATAGCATTAAGGCTATTTCAGATTTGTTTAAGGCAAAAGGTTCAAATGCTTGGTATGCAATGGATGCATCAGAAATTTTACCAGAGGGAACAAAATGTGCATGTGGGCATAGCGAGTTTACTAAAGAAACAGACATTATGGATGTTTGGTTTGATAGTGGTTCAAGTCATGTTGCTGTTTTGGAAAACAGACAAGGCTTATCTTCTCCAGCAGATTTATACTTAGAAGGGAACGACCAGCACCGAGGATGGTTCCAGTCTTCTCTTCTGACATCAGTGGCAACAAGAGGCAGAGCTCCTTTTAGAAAGGTTTTGACTCATGGATTTATTGTTGACGGTGAAGGCCGAAAGATGTCTAAATCAATGGGAAATGGTATTGACCCAGCTGAAGTTATAAAAGAATATGGTGCAGATGTTTTAAGACTTTGGGTTGCATCAACTGACTATACTACAGACATTAGAATATCAAAGGATTTATTAAAGCAGATGTCAGAGGTTTATAGAAAAATCAGAAATACTGCTAAATATATCCTGGGAAATATTAATGACTTTAATCCTGATACTGATAGTGTTGAATATAATGAAATGTGTGAGCTTGACAAGTGGGCACTTAATAAGTTGACAAACCTTATTAAAAAGGTAAATGAAGCTTATAAATCTTACGAGTTCCATACTATGTTCCATGCTATTCACAACTTCTGTGTTGTTGATATGAGTAATTTCTATCTTGATATTATAAAGGATAGATTATATACCTCAAAGGCTGCATCAAAGGAAAGAAGAGCTGCTCAGACCGTAATGTATGAAATTTTACATTCTCTAGTACTAATACTTACACCTGTGCTTGCGTTTACTACTGAAGAAATCTGGCAATTTATGCCACATAGAGCGACCGATGATGTTGAAAGTGTACAGTTGAATAATTGGCCAGAGGTAAATGAAAAGTACGTGGATAGTAAACTTGAAGAAAAATGGAATAAAATACTTGCGCTGCGTTCTGATGCTTCAAAGGTTCTGGAAAATGCAAGAGCAAGTAAAATAATTGGACACTCGCTTAACGCAAAAGTTTCTATATATGCTGATGGAGAAGATTATGAATTTGTTAAGAGTCTTGAAAATGAATTAGTAACTATATTAATAGTATCAGATGTAGAAATTAAAAAGCTATCAGAAGCTCCAGAGGAAGCTCAAAAAGGTGAAGAGATACCTAGTATAAAGCTTACTGCTCAGCAAGCGCCTGGTGAAAAATGTGAAAGATGCTGGATGTTCAGCGAGTATGTTGGTAAGGATGAAAAACATCCAACTCTTTGTAAGAGATGTTCAGATGTTGTAGAATGATTATTTTTTATTAATCGGGACGGAAAGTGCTTAACTATTTTTCGTCCTGAATTAATTTATAGTTCATAGGACAAATTCATCTTTTTTGAAACTAAGAACTCTATTTAATCCGCATTAATACAGTTGGGGGGCAGCTATGATTAGACATACAATAAATTTAAAGGAAAGAAGCTATCCAATATTTATCACTGCAGGCTTTGAGGAATTTGGTAAATCTTTATTATCACTTAGAACAGGAAAAAAGGCAATTATTATAACTGACGAAAATGTTGATAAGCACTACTCAGATATCTGTATAAATGAGCTAGAGAACAATGGCTTTGAGGTATACAAGTATGTTATAAAGGCTGGAGAGGAAAACAAAACACTTGAAACTGTGAATGGAATATATCATAAATTAATTGAGTACAAATTTGATAGAACCAGTTTGTTAATTGCTCTTGGAGGAGGTGTTGTTGGAGATATTTCTGGATTTGCTGCAGCTACATATATGAGAGGAATACATTATGTTCAGGTGCCTACCACACTTTTGTCTCAGGCAGATAGTAGTGTTGGGGGGAAAACTGGTGTTGATTTTCAAGGACATAAAAATATTATAGGTGCATTTTATCAGCCTAAACTAGTATTTATTAATGTCGGTACTATAAAAACACTTCCAAAGCGTGAGATTTCTGCTGGTCTTGCAGAAGTTGTAAAGCATGGACTAATCTCAGATGCTGAGTACTGTGAATATATAAATTATAATGCGCAGAAAATCTTTAAATTTGATGAAAATGTGCTTCAATATTTAGCAAAACAGAATTGTTCTATAAAGGGCAGGGTTGTTGAAGAAGATGAAAAGGAAGATGGCTTAAGAGCTATATTGAATTTTGGACATACAATTGGTCATGCTATCGAAACAGTTGAGAATTTTAAGCTTTTACATGGTGAGTGTGTTGCAATAGGAATTGTTGGAGCATATAGATTAGCTATGTATTTAGATGTGGTTACAGAAGCAATGGTTGAGGAGGTTAAGGCTATATTACTCAAACTTGAGCTGCCTGTGTCCTTGCCTGGCTTAGATGTTGACAAGGTTTATAATCAGATATTTTATGACAAAAAGGTAAAAGATAATAAACTGAACTTTATTTTACCTCGCAAAATAGGAGAGGTATTTCAATGTAATATTGAGAATTCTGAGTTAATTAAGAAGGTACTTTGTGATTTATCAAAATAAAGTAGACGTAAATTTTATATTAATAGAAGGTTGGTTTTTTATAGTTAAGGGTAATGTATAAGTTACCCTTATTTTTTTTGTATAAATAAAGCTAAACTTAACAAAAATAACATTAAGGTTGCATTGTGAAAAGTAATCCCTTTAAACAGAGGAAAGTGGGTGTAAAGCTTAAATGTCAAATAATAATCACTTGATTAACTTGTTGATTAAAAAAATTGATAATATGTCGCTAAAGATGGAAAAAATGAAGTTTGTCGACTATGTGTATTTTATTGAACACCCTAGGAAAATGCTTTGGGCGAATTTTATAAATGGGTTAGCAAGGGGCTTTGGGATAGCAATTGGATTTACAATTTTAGGCGCAGTAGCTATTTATTTTTTGAATGTTATAGTCCAGATAAATCTTCCTTATATCGGAGAATTTATTAGTGAGATTGTGAAAATCGTGCAAAGTAGTATGAAAAATCCAAGATAAATAAGGAGAAACCATATGGATAACACGCAGATGATATATTTAAAGGATAAACTTTTAAAGGAATTTAATAAGGCTAATAAGGCTGTAGGACAAATGGATAAAAATAATGAGGCCCAAATGAGTGAGCATTCCCCCACAGAACTATCAAACTATGATAATCACCCGGCTGATTTGGGTAGTGAGTTGTATTCAGTTGAAATGAATATGGCTTTAAAGGTACATGAACAAAGTAAACTAAATGAGGTAAACAATGCATTGAAAAAGTTTGAAAATGGTTCTTACGGTAAGTGTGAAAAATGCAAAAACGAAATTGAATATGAGAGATTGGATGCTATTCCATATACAAGGTTCTGTATGGATTGTGAAAATGATATTGAAGCAAAGGAAATAAATACTCCTGATATGCAGTACGATGAAGTCTTTGATGCACCTTTCGGAAGGAAGTATTTAAATAAACAGGAAGACGATGAATTTGAGGGAATGGAGCAGCTAAATGATTTAATGAAATATGGCTCAGCTGATACACCTCAAGATATGGGTGGTTATGAGGATTATGAGGAGTTTTATACAAATGAAATTGATAATCAAGGGATAGTAGAGGAAGTGGATAAAATTTCAAATCAGCAGTATAAGGATCAATTACCTTAAACCCTTGTCAATAACCTTATTTTAAGTAAATACGATAATACAATTTTGTAAAACTATCAAAAAACCGGAAAGCAAGATGCAATCCGGTTTCTTTATTCTTCTACCTGTGGTAAGTCGCTTATTTTGTAGGTAATACATTTTGAAGCTCTTGGGACTTTTGTGCTTTTGGTTGCTGGTTTTGCCACTGGAGATTTTGCTTTGCTAGTCCTGACTTTTGAGGGAGAGGCTAAATTTTGTTTGTTACTGCTACAGTTTTTACGAGTACAAATACCGTTGATTATAAGAGAACCACATTTACTACAATATTCTAACATTTAATTCATCCCTTCATTATTCTTTGAATTATATTATACCACAAAAAAGTATATTTTACATTATATAAAATGCTACATATATGAAATTACAATACATTTGAATTTCATTATGAGTCCGTTGCATCTGTATTGTATTATATGTTTTTTAGTGCTAAACTATTAAAAACATAGTTTTATGCTGCTGTGGCTCAGTCGGTAGAGCAGCTCACTCGTAATGAGCAGGTCGTCGGTTCGATTCCGACCAGTAGCTCCAAAGAAACTAATGAATTTCGACATGGAATATACTGGTTGATTTTTTATGTTTAATGTGATATATTTATTATTAGTATAACATTTTTGGATAAAACTAGAGAAATTTCGACTGTAAAATTATAAAAATATGTAAAACAAAGGAGTAAATTACCATGAATATTAGATTAGAGCCTTTTAAAGATAGCGATATTCCATTATTTACTGAGTGGATTGCTAAGGAACGTATAAAAGAATATTACACACCTAATGAGGACTGGATTGAGGAAGTAAGTAAGCGTGAAAATGAATATAGCTGGATAAATCACTACATTATTTATTCCGAGGATACTCCGATTGGATTCTGCCAGTATTACCCATATTGGATGAGCGGAGAAGATTGGAATGGTAACATTCCAGTGCAAAATACATATAGCATTGATTATTTAATAGGTAATGATAATTATTTACGAAAAGGTTGTGCTAGTAAAGCACTCAAATTACTTAATAGCATTATTTTCACAATATCTGATGCAAGAAGAATTATTGTTCAGCCAGATGAGGCTAACAATGCATCACGAAACACTCTGTTTTCTGTTGGTTATTCATATGATGAAGAGAATAAAGTGTTTATTTTGGAGAACTTGATATAGAACTATTTAGTGAGCCTATCTCACGATCTTTGTATGCTTAAATCTATATGATATAATTCAGAGTTTGACAGTTGATCAAGGTAATAATCCTGTAAGTCATTGAAAACAGTGGCATACAGGATTTCTTTGTTTTTAAAAGTGTGTAATGTTTTGTAATTTTTCATATCTTTTAAGATTTTTTATGTATTGTGTTGAAACAATTTAATAGTCAGTCATAATTTAGTGAGCCTACTTCACGGTCTTGGTATGCTTAAATCTATATGATATAATAAATAACGTATATATTATTTAGCTCTTATTATTATAGGAGCTATAATAATTTATAGAATTTAGGAGAAGGTTGACAGTACTAAAATAAGTAATAAAAGGGAGAAGTATGAAACTAAAATCATTAATTAAGTTTTCAACTTTTGGACTTGGAACAATTATGTTTGGTTGGAAAAAACCAATACTAGGTACTATTATCCTCACTGATAAGTGTAATCTTTCATGTAAACACTGCTCAGTAAATAATATCACAAGTGTTGTTTATCCTTATACTCAGATAAAAAAAGAGATGGAGTGTTTATTCGAACAGGGTATTAGGATTTTATTTTTTTGTGGTGGCGAAACATTTTTATGGAGTGATGGTCAAAAGAACTTGAGAGATTTAGTTAGAGAAGCAAAGCAAATGGGTTTCTTGATTGTAAATGTTGTTACTAATGGTACCTACAAATTAGATTTACCCGAAGCCGATTTAATACTACTAAGTCTCGATGGAGGAAAAGAAAAACATAATGATATTCGTGGAGATACCTATGATACCATTTTATATAACATAGAAAATGCAACTAGTGACAACATTTGCTTATACATGGCAATTAACCAAATCAATAAAAATGACATTGAAGAGGTTTGTAATACTGCAAAGCACACAAAAAATATCAGAGCTGTGTCTTTTAATTTTCATACCCCATATCCAGAGACCGAGCAGCTTGAACTTACCACACAGGATAAAGAAAACTGCTGCAATAAAATTACGTCATTAATAAATAATGGATATCCTATTTTCAATTTAAAGAGTGCGTTTCCATATATAATTAACAACAAATTTCATACCCCTTGCTATCAGTGTGTTGTTATGGAAAATGGAAAGCAGTCCATTTGTGGAAGATGCGTTGAAATTGAAGGCTTGTGTGAGAAATGTGGTTACTTTTTTGCCGCAGAATATTCTTTGATTTTTAAAGGAAATATCAAAGTAATTTTTGAAATGCTTACAACATATTTAAGATATATTTAGGAGAACCTTATGTTACTAACTTCAGTTATGCGTATTTGTCTTACTCGTTCATTTAAAACCTTTCATTTCAAGCATGAATACGAGAATAAGCTTACTTTTGAAAATTTAGATACATTAGGTTTATATGTACATATACCTTTTTGCAGATCTCTTTGTAGCTTTTGTCCCTATTGCAAGGTTGCATATTGCGGCGAAACAGCAGCTAATTACAAGCTGGCATTGTTAAAAGAGATTGATTTAGTTGGCAGCCAGTTGACGAAAAAGAAAACTGTTACAAGCTTATATTTTGGTGGTGGTACACCTGTTTTGATGCTTGAGCACTTGAAGGATATTATCGATAAGTTAAAGCAATATTTTATTATCAAAGACGGAATAGGTGTAGAACTCCACCCAGAGGATATTATTGAGGAGAACTTGCAGAAATTAAAGGAAATAGGTGTTACAATGGTTAGCATTGGCTTCCAATCCTTTCATGAAGAGTGCCTTCAAAAAATAGGGAGATGTGGCAATGGTTTTATTGATAAACTTCAATGTGTAAAGAAAATGAATTTTGATGTGGTTGATGTAGATTTGATTTTTGCAATTCCTGGTCAAACAGACCAAATCATCGCCAATGATATTAAAATTGCATTTGATAATGGAGCGACTCAGATATCAACCTATCCATTTATTGATTTTACCTTTGCAAACAATGAGTATAAGCCAATGTCAGAGAACATGAAAAAGAAAATGCTCAAGGCACTTTCAGCCTATTGTGAAAGTATAGGCGTCGACAGAACCTCAGTGTGGACATTTGCTAAGAAAAATACAGATAAATATTCTTCAGTAACCAGGGATAATTTTTTAGGCTTTGGTGTATCTGCAACAACACTTTTAGAGGACAGCTTCAAAATAAACACCTTTTCAATTGAAGACTACATAAAAAGAACAGAGGACAAATGTCTTCCAACTTCTCTTACTCTAGATTTCACAAAGAGACAACGTGCGGTATATTATTTGTTTTGGAGTGCATATTCTATGCAGATTTCCCCTGAAAGCTTCGAAAAGCTATTAGGAAAATCTCTACGCAAAATGTATGGTTTTGAATTTTGGCTCCTAGAAAAACTAGGTTTTGTTTACAAACAAGAGAACAGATATGTATTAACAAACAAGGCTGCGTACTATTATCACTATATAGAACAAGCATATACAACAGCTTATATTGATAAAATGTGGAATGTTTCGAGAAATATTGCTTTTCCTGAAGAGATAATCCTAAAATAGAAATTATAGAAACTAAAAATGAACTTTTAGTATAAATAAGATATTGTCTGAAAATAAAATATATTATATATTAATTATAATTCAAAGTAACTTATATAGTGCAATTGTGAGGGAGAATACACAAAATGAAGGATTTAAAGAATGAGTTTATGGAGTTGTATACTAAATATATAAAACGGGAGGGTTCACAGAAACTCCTATTGTGGCTGGAAAGTTCAGACTTTTTTCATGCACCTGCATCAACAAAATACCATTTAGCCTGTGAAGGAGGACTTTGTTCTCATAGCATAAATGTTTTCAAACGTCTTGCTGATGGATATTGTACTGAAAACAACTTTCTAAATATCGATGCAGCTACTCTAGAGGAGCAAGAGAAAGTTGCAATTTGTGGCTTGTTACACGATTTGTGTAAGGTGGACTTCTATGATGTGGAATTAAGAAACAAAAAAGACGACAATGGTATATGGCAAAAAGTACCTACATATATAGTTAATGATAGATTACCTTATGGTCATGGTGAGAAGTCGGTATATATAGTATCAGGTTTTATGCGATTGACAAGAGAAGAGTCGATTGCTATTCGGTGGCATATGGGAGGGTTTGATGAAGCTGTCAAGGGTGGATCTTATAGCTTGAGTAATGCTTATGAACAATTTCCATTCGCTGCAATGCTTCATATTGCTGATTTACAAGCTACCTATTTATGTGAAGGAAACAATAAATAACACAGGGGTATTGTCCATCAAAAGCACTACAATATAAAAAAGGTACTATTAAAAGAGGAAGATATCATCATCCCAATGTTCCAGTGAATGAGTATATTAAGATTTGAGTTCCTTTTATAAAACATATGATTTCCAATATAGGAATATCAAATAGAATAGGAAGTATGCTTTGTGAAAATCAGCACACTCATTAATAAAATAAGAAATCAAAATTTAAATAGGTTTTTGTTTTTCTTATTTATAGCTATCATTTATATGGAGATAGTTTTTAAAATATCTGTATATAAAGAAGTCTTTGACATTGGACTAGTTTATATGCTTCTTTTTTCCATACCTATAAGTATTGTTCTATACATATTATGTACATGTTTTACAAAAAAAGCAAATCGCATTATTTCTATAATAATTATGGCATCATTAACTTTAATATATATAATTCAAGTCGTTTATCATCAGGTATTCACTACATTCTTATCACTTTTTTCTTTAAATGGAGCAGATCAGGCACTTCAATTTTGGTATGAAATATTAGTAGCTATTTCACAAAATATTATATCAATTATTTTGATAGTTCTTCCACTTCTATTCACGATAATTTTCGGAAATAAATTTATGCCAGTTGAGAAGACAAAAAGAAGCTTAAAAATTCTTTTAGCTGGAATAGCTATCTTTCTTCAAATAATTACTACAACTATAGTTTTAGCTTCTAATGA
>JAEZOA010000069.1 GCA_023441625.1 Bacillota bacterium | reverse complement strand
ATAAGACCAAATTGAGGATCATAAGTGTACTTAAACAAAAATCCAACTGCGACAGAGGACATAAGCATTGGTAGGAAATATACCATTTTAAGAAAATTTAACTTTTTTCCTCCTACGTCTAAAAAATAAGCTAAAGCCATAGCTATTGGAAGTTGAATTGCAATTGAAAGAACAACAATAATAATGTTGTTTAGAAAAGCTTTAAGAAATATTGAATCGCCTATCAACTCTTTCCAATTCCCCAAACCTACAAAGCTTTTATTAGAGCTAATACCATCCCATGTGAAGAGACTTAGCAAAAATGAATCTACTATAGGGTAGATAATAAAAACAGCAATAAATATAAATACTGGTAAGAGAAACACCGTGGTAACAATGGCAGTACTACGTTTTTTCTTAAATGATAATGAGCGTGTAGCGTTCATCTATACTCCTCCATCCTTAAATACTATATTATAGGCCCATACTAACACCTGTATCATACTAATCAGCGGTAGTAAAGCATCTGTGTGTATTTGTTTAACATAATAGTTGGGTACTTAACATAGTAAATAAGTACCCAACTAATTGTATATTGTTAAGTTTTTAATATATCACTTGATTACGTCTTTACTTCTTTGCTAAAACCTTTGCAGCAAGAGTTTCCATTTCCTTATTTACTTCTTCTGGAGTCTTTTCTAATCCAAACAATGCCTGTGATGTCTTTTTGTGAAGGTCACTTAATTCAGCAGGTAGATATTGGTCATACCATAACTGAACTGTAGGAGCCTTTTCTACTGAATTTAGAACTTCCTGTAAACGTGGGTCACTGAGTTTAACACCTTTAACTGGAGGAATTCTTCCAGCTTCTACACGCTTTGCAACGGAAGTATCATCTATCATGTACTGTATAGCCTTAAATGCTGCTGCTACATCCTTAGAACTTGCTGCTACTGAATAGAAGTTATCACCAACAGTACCTAGACATGCGTTAGGATCTCCTTTACCATTATCTGCAGCTGGGAATGGGAATGAACCAACCTTGTTATTAAAGAATTCTTCATTTTCACCCTTAACTGTTGAAAGGAACCATGAACCCATAAGTGTCATAGCTGCTTTGTCTTGGTATAAGAGTGTACGGGATTGCCCTGAATCTTCGTCAAGTCCATTAAAGCCTTTATTGAAGTAATCCTTCTTTACCCACTCTTGAAGCTTATTTCCTGCTTGAGTAAATGCTTCATTTTCAAATGATCCAGTACGATTTGCTGCATCACTAAATGCAGAAGCTCCGCCAAAACGATCAACAAGGTAGCAATACCACATTGAACCAGTCCATTGAGTCTTGTTCGCAAGAGAGAAAGGAGTAATTCCATTTGATTTTAAAGTATCTGCAATTTTCTCAAGCTCTGATATTGTCTTTGGAACTTGGAGGTTGTACTTTGCAAAGAGGTCTTTGTTATAGAACATCATAGCTACTGAAGTGTTTTCAACTGGTACAGCCCATAATTTGTCTTTGTATGTAACCTGGCTGATAGCACCATCCATAAACCTACTCTTATAGTCGCCTTCATTCATCAAGCTTGTTAAATCAGCAATCTTGTTGGCATCAGCATATGCATTCATGTTACCTCCAGTCCAATGAGGGAATATGTCTGGAGTTGTATCAGAAGACATTGCAACTACAAGCTTTTCTTTAAATGCATCATTCTGCATAGCAGTAACCTCTACGGTAACATTTGGATTGTCTGCCATGAAACGATCAATACTTTCCTTAATAATGGTTGGCGCAGGTTCAGTAGTCTGAATATGCCATAAGTTTAAGGTTACCTTTTCACCTGATTTATCAGATGTTTTGTCTGAACCACAGCCCACAATTGAAACTGTCATTACAGCTGCTAAAGCAGCAGCAAGTGCCTTACTAATAACTTTATTCATTTTAATGCCTCCTTATATATTTGTTATTAGAATATCATGAGCAATTTTTCATTAATATTTATAAAACTTACCTCTTTATATAATTTTGTTACATATTTTGGTAGCATTGTAAGCTAGATTCTATAAGAAATACTCCTATTACAGTGTTGGCTGCTACTGTTCATTACGGAGGCGATTTTGATGCTGCATGGATGAACCTGCAAAAGGACATAGCTTTATTATCAAATGATAGTAAATATACTGAAATTGAGGGTGGACATTTTATTCCTACAGAGCAGCCCGAAATCGTTATAGATGCTGTTATTGATATGCTGTCAAGAGTAAAAGAAAAGAATAACGACAAACCAAGCAAGCCTTAAAAGTGTGCATTATAAAAGTAAGCTGTATGATAGAACTTAATTATTCTATTCTTACAGCTTGAGACTTTAGGAAGTTACGTGTAAATTGACACATAAACTTCCTAAAGTTTTTTAAACTAACTATTATAATCGTGATTTGAAGTCCTCATATCCGAATTTCTTTACAATTTTAATTCCTTCTTTTTCATTGTAAAGAGCTATAGATGGAAGATTTATACCATTGAATGTATTGTTCTTAACCATAGTATAGTGAGCCATATCACAGAAAACCAATTTATCCCCCGGCTTTAAAGGTTGTCTAAATGAATAATCTCCGATAACATCTCCCGCAAGACAGGTATGACTTCCAAGCCTATATGTATGCTCGTATTCATCAGGCCTTCCGCTATCAATAATATTTGGCCTATACGGCATTTCTAACACATCCGGCATATGGCAGGCAGCTGAGGTATCCAGTATTGCAATATTCATTCCATTGTTTACGATATCAAGTACCTTTGCTACAAGGAAACCAGTATTCAGAGCAACTGCCTCTCCAGGTTCCAGATACACCTTTACTCCATATTTATTTTGAAAAAATTCGATTGATTTTATTAATGTTTCAAGGTCATAATCAGGTCTGGTAATATGATGTCCTCCCCCGAAATTAAGCCATTTCATATCCTTAATGTATTCCCCGAACTTTTCATCAACCACCTTGATAGTTCTTGCAAGAGTATCGGAATTTTGCTCACACATTGTATGAAAGTGCAGTCCATCAATGCCATCTAGTTCCTCGGGTTTAAAATTAGACAGAGTCACACCCAGTCTCGAATAATTGTAGCAAGGATCATACAAATGGGTCTCAATTTCAGAATACTCAGGGTTTATACGAATTCCACACTCAACTTTCTTTGACTTGAAATTTTTAACTTTATCTCTATACTTATTCCATTGATCAAAGGAATTAAAAACAATGTGATCGCTGTATTTAAGTAGTTCATCAAATTCCTCTTCAATATATGCAGGTGCATAAGCATGAACCTCTTTACCCATTTCTTCATAGCCAAGTCTAGCTTCAAATAAAGAACTTGAGGTTACACCCTTCAGGTATTTACCTATTAAAGGATATACACAGTACATTGAAAACCCTTTTTGAGCAAGAAGAATACTGCATCCAGTCCTTTCTTGGACATAATGCAGTATTTCAAGGTTTTTTATAAGCAGCCTTTCATCAACAACATAACAGGGTGTTGTTAATTTTCTAAAATCTATCTCCAAAGTTATCCTCCGTTTAATCTAAAAGTGTTGGTGAAAAGGTTTCCTGCCATGGTAGCCCATACTTATTGAGAGCGTCCATAAATGGATCAGGATCAAACTCCTCAATGTTGTGAACACCAGGTTTGTTCCATATGCCCTTCATTATCATCATCGCACCAATCATTGCCGGAACACCAGTTGTATATGAAATTGCCTGTGAACCAACCTCAGCATAACACTCTTCGTGAACACATACATTATAAACATAGTAGGTTCTTGGCTTTCCATCCTTTATCCCCTGAATGATGCAGCCAATATTTGTCTTTCCCTTTGTTCTAGGTCCAAGGGATGCTGGATCAGGTAAAACTGCTTTCAAAAATTGAAGGGGAATTATTTGCTTGCCTTCAAATTCTATCGGTTCAATTGAAGTCATTCCAACATTTTCAAGCACCTTCAGATGAGTGATGTACTTCTCTGAAAAAGTCATCCAGAATCTTATCCTCTTGACTCCTTTTATATTAAGAGCCAAAGATTCTATTTCCTCATGGTGTAAAAGATAAATATCTTTTGGTCCAATCTCCGGTAAGTCATAAACTTTTTTAAGTTCCAAAGGTTCGGTTTCTACCCACTGTCCATTTTCCCAATAGCTACCTTTTGCAGTTATTTCACGAATATTAATTTCCGGATTAAAATTAGTTGCAAACGGGTATCCATGGTCACCTGCATTTGCGTCAACAATGTCAATATAATGTATTTCATCAAAATAGTGCTTTTGTGCATATGCACAAAAAACACCTGTAACACCAGGGTCAAAACCACTTCCAAGCAGTCCTATTATTCCTGCCTTTTCAAATTTCTCTCTATACGCCCACTGCCATTTATACTCAAACTTGGCTTCCTCAGGTGGTTCATAGTTTGCAGTATCAACATAATGTACACCTGTTGCAAGACATGCATCCATGATTGTCAGGTCCTGATAAGGTAAAGCAACATTAATAACGATATCTGGTCCAAATTTCTTTATAAGTTCAATAACCATATCAGTATTATCCGCGTCAACCTGTGCTGTTTGAATTTTTGTTTTTCCACCATCTAGTTTAGCTTTAATAGCCTCACATTTTGAGACAGTTCTGCTCGCAATACAGATTTCTTCGAAAACATCTGGATTCTGACAGCACTTATGAATAACAACACTAGCAACACCACCGGCTCCAATAATTAAAGCTTTTCCCATTTAAGTTTCTCCTAATCTTATTACTATTTATAATACTATTTTGAAAATAAATTCAAGTTATTTTTACATATGTGATTATACAAAAATAACTCCCAAAAATCAACATAATGATGGATTGTAATCCATATTTATTCCCATGTCCAGCATTTCGTACAAGATAATCAAAAGAAAGGTTCAAAAACCTTCCAAGAGGAATCTATTTCTGCAACATTAACCTGTTGCTTAAAATTATCAACTCATTGACAAATAAATGCTGTTAACCAAACTACCGCTATCTTATACCTCATATTATTCATAAGGCATACTCCTCAAGCATCCTTAGTATATGTCATCTACTCCTTTATTCTTACATATATAAGTTAATTATACTCATAATTTTTTATTTCAGATGATTATTATAGCGTGTATAAATAATTCTATTCTCTAGATAATAAGAATAATTCTTAAACAAAAGATCTTGGGAGGCAATTAATTTGAATGAAGGTTTAGTAGTATTTGTACGTTCTATTATCGGCTTCTGCTCTCTGCTTATTTTTGCAAAAATATTAGGTAAGCAGCAGATAAGTCAATTAACTTTTTTTGATTATATATTGGGAATCACAATAGGCTCTATAGGAGCCTCACTTACTACTGATTTATCTAGCAGAGCCTGGCCTCATTGGGTAGGTCTTTTTACTTGGGCATTGCTGGGCTTTCTGACTGAATATATTACAATGAAATGGCGCTATGCAGCAAAACTATTAGAGGGCGAACCAACAATAGTAATAATGAATGGTAAGATAATGGAAAAAACATTAAGAAAAATGAAATACAGAGTTTCGGAAATTATGGAACTGCTTCGAAATAAAGATGTATTTGATATAAGGCAGGTTGACTTTGCAATAATTGAGCCAAATGGCCAAATATCAGTACTTTTGAAAGCTGAAAATCAACCCCTTACTGCAAAGGATATGAATATTCAGAAGACTCAAGAGGGCATAAGTACCGAACTTATATATGACGGGATACTCATAGAAGAAAATCTAAGTCAGCTTAATAAAGATAAAAACTGGATAATGGCTCAACTAAAACAGCAGGGAATTGCTGATATTTCAGATGTTTTTCTAGCCACATTAAATCCTGCAGGTTCCTTATATATAGATTTGTATAGAGACCATATGCAAAAAGTAACTGATATTGGGGATTTTAAAGGCCCATACTAAAAACCCATATAGTTGCATTGATTTCAACTAATTTAAAGGAGGAGAAACCTTATGAGAAAATTTTTAGTTATTACTATTCCAATACTAACAATTGCAATTTTTATATTAGTCATGCTTAGTGGCAATTTTTTAAAACGTCCTTTGGGTAAGGATGATAACATACCTGAAGCAATTCAGTTAATCATTAACGATATTCAATCAGAAAGCTGGGAAGAAGCCGAAAAAAAGGCTGATGAGTTATCAATATTATGGAATAAGATAGTTAATAGAGTTCAATTTAGTTCAGAAAGAGATGAAATTAATGCTTTAAACGTTAATATCGCCCGCCTGCATGGGACAATTTGGGCAAAAGATAAGCCAGGCTCATTGGCAGAGTTATGTGAAGCCTTTGAGCACTGGCATGAACTTGGCAAATAATATTTTTGTTCTTTCAGCATCTTTTGTAACACATTTATAGCCTAACGTTCATAATAAGTATACCCTCTTAGGCCATTATCATATGCACGCATTATTTCTTTTCTATCACTAGCACTAATTATGCCCTCATGTATAGCCTCTTCCGCTTTTTCACGGAAACGAACTATCATGTCTTTTGGATCATATTCTACATATGAAAGCACATCAGCGACACTATCACCATGTATTTCCTTTACAAGATCATAACTTCCATCTGAATTTATTTTCACACTAACTACATTTGTATCTCCAAAAAGGTTATGAAGGTCTCCCAAGGTTTCCTGATAAGCACCCACCAGGAAAATACCAAGATAGTAATCATCACCGTTTTTCATTTCATGCAGTGGCAAGGTTGTTTTTACATCATGAAGATCAATGAAATGATCAATCTTACCATCACAATCACAGGTTATATCAGCAATTACAGCATTTCGCTTTGGCAACTCCAGCAATCTGTGCAAAGGCATAATCGGGAATAATTGGTCAATAGCCCAGCTATCAGGAATAGACTGAAATACTGAGAAATTACAATAGTATATGTCAGCAATTGCGCTTTCAATGTCTTCTAAATCAGGTGGGTAATTCTTAAGCTTCTGCTTTTCCTTTGCAATCTGGTTAATTGTATTCCAGAAAATTTTCTCAGAAAATGCACGTTCACGAAGACTAAGAGTACCATGCTTAAACATATCACGAATCTCATCACGATAATAAAGAGCATCATTATAGCATTCCTGAATATTCTTCTGGGTAATGTT
The DNA here is from genome assembly GCA_023441625.1 of Bacillota bacterium. Lineage (GTDB taxonomy): Bacteria > Bacillota > Clostridia > Acetivibrionales > DSM-1351 > Ruminiclostridium. The sequence continues at coordinate 17,035 of JAEZOA010000069.1, read as the reverse complement.
TTTATTGACATCAAACAAATTCTTAATTTGTTCAGAGGTATTTTCGTCAAGCTTATCTGGTATATTGTGCTCCTCAAACTTTTCTACATCCAAAACATTAAACAGCAATACAGAATAATAAGCTACAGTCGTACGTCCTGATTCGGTCACAATGGTCGGATGAGGTATATTACTAAGGTTAAGTGTAGTCATAACAGCTTCAACAACGTCAGTGCAGTATTCTTCAACAGTATAATTACGACTATTTATATAATTTGTATTTGAGCCATCGTAATCAACTGCAAGTCCTCCTCCTAAATCCAAATATCCCATTGGTGCTCCCTCGTTAACCAGCTCAGCATATACACGTGTTGCCTCTAATACAGCTGAACGAATATCCCTTATATTTGGTATCTGAGAGCCGAGGTGATAATGGAGCAGCTTAAGAGAATCCAGCATATCTTCCTTTTTCAAAGTATCTACCATAGCAATAATCTGAGACATATTCAAACCGAATATGCTACGGTCACCTCCTGATTCAGTCCAATGGCCACCGGCCTTTGCAGAAAGCTTTATGCGTATACCAATATTGGGTTTTACACCTAAAGCCCTTGAACGTTCAAGCACTAAATCAAGTTCACCTGGTATTTCTATTACAAAAAAGCACTTAAATCCCATTTTTACAGCATAAAGTCCCAAATCAATAAATTCTTCATCCTTATATCCATTACAAATAAGACAGGCTTCCTTATCCTTCATCAACGAAAGTGCCGCAACTAGTTCTGCTTTGCTTCCCACTTCAAGACCGTGATGATAGCGTTGACCAAACTTTGTCACTTCCTCAACTACCTGCTGCTGTTGATTTACCTTTATAGGATAAACTCCACGGTAAGCACCCTTATATTCTAGCTTTCTAATTGCCTCATTAAATGAGTCATTGAGAAAAGAAATCTGTGAGTCCAGTAAATTTTCAAAACGTAATAAAACAGGCATATCAAGCCCACGCTCGCGAATACCTGAAATAATATCCATAAGACTGATTGCAGCCGAGTTATTATCCTTAAAAGGGTTGACTAAAACCTCTCCATTATCAGAGATTGAGAAATATCCATTGCCCCAATTTTTAATACCATAAAGCTCTTCTGATTTTTCTTTTGTCCATCTTCCTAAAACTTCTGATTTATTCATGGCTACTCCTTTCTGGTAAACGTAATTCTTAGATTCATGGAAAATTCTTCGCTAAAAACTACAAGAAATCGTCTAAAAATATATCATATTTCAGAAGGATTTTTCCTATCTGAATATTAGAAATGGTATATTCAATATAATTTCTAACATCACACAATAACATAAATTAAGTAAACTTGTCAATATTGTTTGCAAGCCATATTTATGCCATATAATATATATCGCCATTATAGCAACGAGTAATATTGGAAAAGAAATGTGGAAAATCATCTACTACTAATACATTGAGTCTATTAAACTCAAAATACCCCAGTGAATATTATATCTAGATAGGATATTCACTGAAGTACTTTTATTGTTCATGCTATTATATAAGACTATATTGTCTTAAACTTATTTATATCATTTGTAACAGCATTCATCATATGTGACAGATTTTCTGCAGAAAATTTAACTTCGTCAGTTGAATTACTTAGCACTTCAGAGGATGCAGCTATCTCCTGTGACGCTGCAGAAATCTCTTCGACAGAGGCTGCTGAACTTTCTAGGTTGTTAACTATTTCCATTTTTTTACTGTTAATATCGGACAAAGAATTACTTGCCGAGTGTATATGAGGTAATATTTCTTCTATACCCGCTATAATTTCTTTAAGTGATACTGCAACACCATTTATAATGCCAGTTTGGCTCATGATATGATTATTTACAACTTCAGTATTTTCTACAACTTCATCGCTCTCTACAGATAAATTTTTCAGCAGATTATTTATATTTTGAGATGATACCTTTGATTGCTCAGCAAGTTTTCCAATTTCTTCAGCTACTACACTAAATCCTTTACCTGCTTCTCCTGCTCTTGCAGCTTCAATGGAAGCATTTAGCGCTAAAAGATTTGTATGGTCAGCAATACTATTTATTAGATTTGTTATTTCATTGATTTTATCTATACTTACCCCAAGTCCTTTAATTTTTTCGTTAACGCGATTCAATTCTAAGCATAGCTTTTCAATAAAATCCAGTATTAGATTTATATTATTACTTCCTTCGTTAGATTTAATAGATATTTCAATTGCACATGCATCAATATTTTCTATTTGTTGTACAATTTCATCAATATCTTTTCCGAAATCTCTAAAGTCAGTATTGATACTTGTTATATGTGATGCTTGACTATTAGAGCTCTGTGCTATTTCTTCAATAACAGTAGCTATACTTTTCGCAGATAATGACATTTCATTAGATATTTGATATAAATTTGTAGATTCAGTACTAGTATTATTTACACTTTCCATTATATTGCTTAAAGTATTACTGATTTTAGCTTTAAAATCATTTAATGAGTCTCCTATTTCCTTTATCTCATCTTTAGATTTTATATTGGTATGTCCTGTCAAGTCACCATTACTCATATTATTAAGAGCTGTTTTGATTTCTTGTATATTCCTTTTTATTCTTCTCGAAAATAAAAACGCAATAAGTACTGATATAACTAGTCCAAAAATAATTGCTATTATTAATGCTAAAAACAAATTGCTCTTAATATTCTGAAAAACTTCAACATCACTATCTGCACACATAATGGCTATGACCTGTCCCGAGGAATTTTTTATTGGTGCATACGCTGAAAGATACGTTCCCCACTTATCTGTATATATCTTATCACATATAGATATGCTTCCATTAAAAGCATTTAGCATCTCTATTTCCATACTATATTCTTCTAAAAATTCTGAGGGTACTGGGGAAGCGTCTACAACAAACAAGCAAGTCTCTTCGTCTTTCTTCTCAAATATATATATGTTCTTTACATTTTCCCTCGCCTTAAATAATAGCATTGAATTTAAAATTTCACTATGTTCTGAACTATCCTCTATTCTATTTTTTAGCAGCTTGTCAAGTTTATCAACATCTATGATGCTTGTAGCTTCTACAACACAATCACTCGCATCACTTTTTAACTGGTCTTCTACCTTATCAAATATGTAAAAATAACTTAGCGAAAATATTAATGAAATAATAAATATAATCAATAAAACAATTTTAATTATATTTAATCCTAACTTACTCAATTTTATCTCCACCTTTCGCTCAATAACATATGGTACTATTTAACTATAAATTAGTAGTACAATAGTACCATAATTCTACATTATCCTCAACAAAAACTTTATTTTAGACAATATTTTCTGTTGCTTTTCCTGCATTAACCATAACCTTACTCCCAAGCAAGAAAAAGCCTATTAAAAATAATAGTACACCAGTACCCAGAAGTATCCATTCAATTTTTATGTAATCAGACATTGGACCAAACACAAGCATTCCAAGTGGCATCATAGAACTTGAAATCATACCTAAAACTCCAAATACCCTACCAAGAAAATCACCCTCTACCTTTTGCTGTAATAAAACTGTAGCAGGTGTATTAAACATTGGCATTGTAATTCCACACACTCCCATCATTACTAAATACAAAATAAAGGCAGGACCAATTCCAAGTACAAAAGTACATGCTCCAATTATCAGACTTCCCAGCACCATTGTATAAATCCTGTTTTTGAACCCACCCCAGGAGGCCATGATTATACCACCTACAATCATACCTAGAGAAAAAGCAATTTCAACTGCTGTCAAACGCCAAACATCAGCACCAAAATTTCGAGTAACCTGAAGAGGAGTTAAAAACGAAACAGGTGCTGCTAAGAAAAAGAAGGCTGCACAAAATAAAAAGAATTTTTTAACATATGCATGATTACTAATATAATTAACACCTTTTCGCAAATCGTCCAAATAACTTACTGTTTGCTTTTCTGCAGCCTTTGCATGAGCTGGTACACGTAAAAATAAAATTAACACTACAACTGCTATCGCTGCTGTAAAAACATCTATAAAGAATATAGCTTCAATTGGAGCAAAAGTTAGTAGCGTCCCACTTAACATTGGGGATATGAGCATAACTAAAGATTGTATACTTCCATTAGTCGCATTTACTTTCATAAGCCTATCCCCTGGTACAATTTGGGGAATAAAAGCTCCTATGGCAGGTGTCTGAATCCCGGAGCCCAATGAACGTATGGCAGACATAATAAAGAGCAGCCAAATGGTATTGTACCCCATAAAAAACAGTATAGCCAAAACAAGCGTTGTCACGGCTATCAAAGAATCCGATAAAATAATAAGTCGTTTACGGTTAAGGCGATCTGCCCATACTCCCGCAAACGGCGAAAGAAAAAAGCTAGGTACAAAACCACAGATAATTGATATGGTCATCATAACTCCCGATTGAGTTTCTAATGTGATATACCACATAATTGCATACTGTACTAAGGATGATCCAAAAAGTGATATTGTTTGGCTAGTTAAAAAAAGTACTATGTTCTTCTTCCAGTTCATATTCATTTATTCTCCATATTGAAATTCTTTTTTCAAAATCTATTTAAATTCTCGTGTGAAAATATCGCTGTGCTCTAGCAAGCTTTCGACCGTGTCAAATCCTAATCTATGCAATAAATCTATAACATATGGGTTATCAATAGGAGTAGGATATATTGCCTGACTTCCGTATTCATTAACGTTAATCCGCCCCTCTTCACGGTCCAAAATAGCTTTTGGTCCGCCGACACAGCCACCGACACAGCCCATTCCTTCGAGGAAGTTAGCTGTAATGTTCCCTTCCCTTAGAGCATTAAGCATTTCCTTACAGGCTGGCATACCGTCTGCCTGCTGTGTGCGAATCGAAACCTTTCGATCAGGGTTCAAACGCTTTACAGTGTCACTCACTGCTTCACTAACTCCACCAGTCCTAGCATAAATCCTGCCTGCCCTTGACGAATGATCCCGAGGATCGTCTTCCATTTCCTTAGGGCTTATATTTGCAAATTCAAAAATATCCCCTACCTCTTGAAAGGTAAGAACAAAATCAGTTGAATCTGCAATATCAGGCTCACGAGCTTCAGCTTTTTTTGCAATACATGGGCCAATAAATACAGTAATAGAGTCTGGCTCCAACAGCTTAATAGAGCGTCCACAAGCCACCATAGGAGATACTGAGCCTGGTAAATGAGGAATAAATTGACTATATATCTTACGTATCATAGCAATCCACATAGGACAGCAGCAGCTTGTTAAGAGATAATCTTTTTCGTCTATAATATTCTTATCAAATTCAAGAGCTTCTTTAAGTGTAAGAATATCAGCAAAAAGTGCAACCTCTACCATACCTGCAAAGCCGAGCAGCTTAAATGCACTTCTAAGCTTACCTGGAGTAACCTGCTCACTGAACTGACTGATAAAAGCAGGTGCAATCATAGCATATACAGGACCTTTAGCACTCTTTATAGCATCAAGTGTAGGTAATATATCCTTACTTGCAATAAGCTTTTTACCCTTGCAATTTTCAACACAATCAGAGCAACCTACGCATAGATCTTTATTAATGACCTTATTTCCTCTTTCATCTGTTTCAATGGCATCAAACATACATTTTACAGAACAAACTTTGCATTCTCCCTTTGGGCAGTCACAATCTCCAATTCGCCAAATGGGAGCATATTGGTCAGGATGAAGCAGACAATCTAGTTGATGTGAATCGAAATTCTGCTTTCTGATTTCCTCAAGCTCATCCTGCTTTTTATTTTCCATTGTTGCCTTTACTAACCTATTATACAGTTCATTAAATGTTTGCATATTTGGAGTCCTTTCATTGTATTTTAGTTTTGTTTTGAACATTGGGTAAAAATTTACTACATATTTTTTGTGTTACATAAAAATTTATACATTTAATTACATATTATAATAGATATAAATTGTTAAAGCACTATTTTTGTAAGTATTTTTTAAAATTATCACTATATTTTATTTCGCCGTCTTTCATTACCCAACACGCTTCTACATTAGGTAGATTATTTATGAATTCTAATCCCTCCTCAAAGGGCATATTAAATACTGCAGTTGAAAGCGCGTCGGCCACTCCGGAATTCTCACATATAATTGTAACTTGTGAATAATATTCTGAAGGAAATAGTGCAGTAGGATGAATTATATGATGGTATTTTTTGCCATTTACAGTATAGTATCTTTCATAATCTCCACTTGAAACAAGAGATAAATCTGACAAATAAACAATTTGGATATTTGATTTTTCACTTCCTAAGTCTGGATTTTGAATTCCCAGATTCCATAGTTCATTGTTAACTCCTTTATTCCCAATTGAACGGACATTTCCACCAACACTAAGCAATCCTGATGTAAAGCCATTTGCTATTGCAATCTGAGCTACTTGCTCAGTTGCGTATCCCTTTGCAATAGCACCAACATCAAGACTCATTTTGGGATCTTCAAGAAAAACTGTGGAATTCACTTCGTCTATTATAACATTATTAATATTTGTATGTTTAGCTGCCTCCCTAAGCTCATCAATTTTTGGCAAAACAGCATTAGTTTCATCATCAATACCTTCTGTACGATATACATGCCATATTTTTAGCACAGCACCAAAAGCAACATTTACTTTACCATCTGAATTTTTATACCATTGTTTAGAAAAAAGCAGTAGGTCAATTATTCTTTGATCAACCTTAACTGGTTTAATACCAGCGTTATCATTAATAGTCTTTATATTATTTATACCGGGATAGTTATTATAAATATCATATAGCTCATGATATTCCTCTAAGTTATCATAAATTAACTGAGAGTACTTTGTGAACTCCTCCTTACTATCAGTATAAGCTACTATTTTAGTCATCGTATCAAATAATTTAAGGAATTCACCCTCATACCTGGTTTTCTCTGCATGACCGCATGCTGATAAATTAATTACAAATGCAAATGCAACAATTAATACTATAATTTTTTTATGCAAATTATCACCCCCTATATCAATTAGGACTGTAGCAAAACAAAATATAATATACGAGAAAAAGTTTCTGTTTGAATAGTACGTAGGTGCTATTCAAACAGAATCTTTTAACTATATTGTATCCGATGTAGTTTGCGACAGCCCCAATTGTATAATTTCTCAAATCTCTTTTATGATTATTTATTATCTAGCATTTTTGTTTGCCTTTTCAATTACATTTTGGAAATCTGCAATATGAACTGTAACTGAGCTAGTCAGCTCTGCATCTGTTGGAACCCCCTGATCACTTACAGCAATTCCCTTTACCTCTTCAACAGATTTTCCTACAACATACTTTGCAAAAGCAGCTGCCTGCTGGTTCCACTCTTTACCAATCTTTGATGCTTTAATCATACCATATTCTGCACCAAGCTCATTTTTAGTTTTTAATGTTGCCTTTAAATCAGAAATAATTTTACCCTCTTTATTAAAATTTACATCTGACTGAGAAGAGTCAATAACACAGCTTGTTACTTTTCCATCAGCATTAAAGGTTGAAGCTGAATACATTGAGTACGCTTGTGCTACGCCATCTTTTTCTCCAGCATCCTTTGAATTTGTGATTTTAGTCGAAACACCTAGTCCTAGCTTATCTTCTCCCTTAGCACCTAAATCCTGAGCATTAGCTACAGCCTTTTCAACAGCAGCTATAAAATCACCTATATGCACTGTCACAGAAGATGCTAATTCCGCATCACCAGCAGTACCTTTGTCATTAACAGCTATTCCCTTTACTTCGTCAGCAGTCTTTCCAACAACATAAGCCGCGAAAGCATCTGCTTGCTCATTCCACTCTTTTTTAATTCCTGACTTTGCCTTCATACCATACTCAGAACCTAATTCCTGCTTACTTTTAAACTCAGTCTTTAAATCAGTAACAATTTTACCCGAAGCAGAGAAATTAATTTTTGTTTGTGCAGCATCAATTACGCATTTTAGAATTTTACCATCCTTGTCAACTGTAACTGCTGCAATCATTGAATCTACTTGTGCTAAACCATCCTTTTCTCCAGCATCTTTGGAACTTGCAATTGACGACACTACTGCAAGTCCAGTTTTTACTGCATCTCCGGAAGTCCCTGTACCTGTAGACGTTCCTGTGGCTGTTCCTGTTGAAGTTCCTGCTGAGTTATTTGTTGAGCCGCATCCAGCAAAAATAGCAATTGCTAGAGTCAAGCTCAATACTAATGATAGTATTTTTTTCATGATAATTCCCCCAAATATTTATTTTTTATATATTAAACCAACCTTTTGAAAGCTGGCATAATAAACCTTAGTAAAATAGAAGTTGCCATCCCTGCAACAACCCCTGATATTAATAATACAGGCATATATACCCATAAATACATATTTGTATATATACATGAAATAGCAACAAATTGCCCTATATTATGAAAAACTGCTCCAAAAATACTAAGGACAAAATAAGATATTTTGTCTTTAAATATTATTATTAATAATGACATAATAACTAATGATAGTATTCCGCCAAAAAAGCTTAGTAATCCAGCAACAGGACCCCTGGTTATTAATACAAAACCCGCTTTCAAAACAGCTATTGTAAAAGCTGACTTTTTATTTAAAAAAAACAGCGCATACATTACAGCAATATTAGAAAGGCCAAACTTCACTCCTGGTACATAAATTGGTAGTGTTGGAAGAGAGTTTTCTACCACTGAAAGCACCAATGCAACAGCAAAAAGTAATGCAGTTAAAACTAAAATTTTAGTTTTTGTTAAGTCGCCTGTAGTTCTATTCATATGGACCTTTTAACCTTCCTATTTTCCTACTATCATATCAAGCTCATCATCACTACGATTATTTAAAGGAACAATTCTTAAAATAATTTCGTTTGGTAAGCAAGCAGCAGTCTTTCCCACAGTTCTAAGCATTCCCGCCCTTATACATACCTTATCCGGACAATCAGATTCTTCAAAATTTATACTTCCATTTTTATTTAAATGAAATATTACATGTTCATTCTGTGGTATTGAAAATCTCTTATCTTCTCCAGTATTTAAATCTATTGTAGTAACTAGCTCTGACTTATAATAAATTTCAGCCTTAGCAGGTTTAGTTAAATAAGCATAATTATATACCGCCCATAACCCTATACCAACTACAACAATTGCTAAAATAATTACTATATCCGTTTTTTTGAAAAACCTCATTCTTAGCCTCCATATTTCCAATGCAAATATATTGCACATAGGACTGCTACAAAGTTATTACAAATTTTCTTCTAATTAACCAAACCACTAATAAAAATAGCTAGGGTAATTGAGCCCATAATAATTTCATAATTTTTAATTGCACATATAAATGTCGTCCCTTTATCCTGTATCTTTAAAAATAGATTAATATTCTTTTGAACAATAAATATTGTAAGAAGAGAAATTAAACATATTGGAGACAAGAATTTAAATGCAACCATTAGTATTATTCCAATATAGGATAAATAGTAAAGTCCAGCAAACAAGTAAATGGCCTTTTTACCTAAATAATATGGCAGAGTGTAACGCTTTACAACAATATCTCTTTCTAAATCACATATATTATTAGCTAGCATAATATTAGCAGTAGTACATATTGGTGCAATTGATAACAAAAGTACTGTTAATACAGGCACTACATATATTTCAAAGCTTATGGTTTCTAGACTCAAGCCTAATGAAACAAAGGTGTCCCTAGGCAGATTTATATATAATAATATAAATGGAATAAACAAACCATAAAATACACCTGAAAATATCTCACCAAGCGGTTGTCTGGATATTGGAATTGGTCCATAGGTATAAAATATCCCACATGTAAAACAAAGTCCTCCGATAATGAGAATAACAATGTCTGTTCTATATACTAAATATAGTCCTAAAGCTATGCTAATCCCTAATAACACAAAAATTATCTTTAGTCCTACATCTCTTTTAAATGCTAATGTTTGATGGTTAGTTTTTGTATCTATATAATTATTAATTGCAGTTGTAGCTAAATCAAAAATAAACATAGAAGCAAAAAACACTAGAGTCAGTTCCCAGTTTATAGGCTTTTCTATGTAGAAAATATAAGCCATAGTCACTAGAAAAGCGAATAAACTGGTTATTTTAGTCTTTATTTCAATATAATCAAATAATCTTTTTATCATTACTATATTATTTCCTTCCTCAGCGTCTAAGACAAACCATAGGCTTTATCTAAAATAGCTATCAGCTTTGTCCTTTTATCCAAACCTATTTGAAGGTCATTTATTATAAGCATAGCTTTATTGTAGTATTTCTTAGAAATTAATCGAGTATAGCTCAGCCCACCAGTTTTTGCAACAGCAGCACTAATATCCTCTCTGGACAACTGATTTTTTTTGGCTTTCTCTTTTAAACCAAGCATATTCTTAAACGCATATATAAGAGGAAGAGTAATTACTCCCTGTTCAAAATCTGATTGGACAGGTTTCTTCGCGAACATTTCAGTTTTTTCAAAATCCATACAATCATCAGTCATTTGAAAAATCATACCAATGTATCGACCTAATTTCTTATATTTTGAAATCAACAAGTCATTCTGTTGATTTAAAATAGCGCCAGCATAAAATGATGCCTCAAAAAGAGCAGCAGTTTTACCTGAGATAATTTTTAAATATTTGTATATTGATAAATCAACAAATCCATTATTAACATGCTGATTGAGTTCACCAAGACACACTCTGCTCATATAGTCAGGTAATACTAAATCCAGATAATCCTTCCTACTTGAAACAGAGGCTGCCAATTTAAGTGCAACACACAATAGATAATCTCCACAAATAACTGCGGTTCTTTTTCCATACTTCTTTTGGAGAGTTATATTACCTCTTCGTATGTCTGCATTATCAATAACATCATCATGAACTAGCGTAGCTAAGTGTATTATTTCAATCGCTGCTGCAAACTTAATAGCATTAGGATGAATTAATCCATTTTCGTTTTGTGCACAAGTAAGTAAAGCTATTGAACGAATAAATTTACCGCTTGAGTCAGTCAGATGCTTTGTATATTGACGGATAATGATAGGAGCATTAGATAATTCTCTATTTATTTCTTCTTTTACATAATCTAATGCTTTATCATTTGGAAGAAAATTAATATCATCTGTTTTTTTTATATTTTCTTTAATCATTATAAATATACAACCTTTTTGTAAATGGTATTTTTCTCCACAATTTCTTCAAGTATGGCATCACATAATAGTCTAGACCAAATGTCCTTCCAGCACCTATTAAAACTGCTATAGCAGCAAATATCATCCAGAAAGTCCCTAAATAAAGACCTGTAGTACATACAAACATAAGCTGAAGAACTAATGAGAATGCTGAAGCTGGTGTTGTAAATAGCCCTCCAATTAGAGCTAGACCTATTAAAATTTCTGCTATAACAATAAAGCCCTGCATGAATATCTGAATGGAATCATTTGACAAAACTAAGTTATCAACAAACCAGTTCATTAGTGGTACATCTATTTTAAAAGCATAATCACCCAGAGTTGAATTTGAAAGCTCTTTTCCACTAACAAATATCAAACGGAATAAACCCAGAAAATCAAAATTCAGAATTGTTGTTCCGATACTTGCAGCTCCCTCTGCTGCACTTGCTGAAGCTGCACCCGTTGCAGCACTAACAGCCTCAACTGCTGTTTGCGCAGAACCAGCCACCGCCTCAGGAGTAGCTCCACTTGTTCCTTCAACGCCTCCACTCAGGATGCTATCGTACCATGCTTTAGCACCACCAAAGAACCCTGTTAATTTTGGTGAAACAAACCACCCTTCAACTGCTTTCATTATTCCCTCAAATAGCCATACAGCACCAAGCCATATTCTAATTGGCACTAACAAAAAGCTAGGCGTTCTATTAGATAAATGCCCTCCTACAAAACTTCTGCAATTTCTTATTGTAAAAAACTCATGTTTTAAATAGCTAAATATTTTATTCCAACCTAATACTTGAATAAAATAAATAATATTTATAAAGTGTTTAGCGAACATTGCAAGAAAAGATGGCAGATTAAACATGCGGTTTGGTAAGCCTACTCTGGCAACACCATAACGTCCACCTATGCAAACCATCATTCCGTGGAAGGCTGGTTTGTATACATGCATTTCACCTTTACCAGTCACAGCACAATATATATTTTTTGCAGCAATTGCTGCACTTTGTTCACAATTCTCTACCATTTGAGGAACAGGACTCTTTTCACCTTCTGCTGTATACAGCATATTGTCTCCAACAACATATACATGATCATCGTCTACTGAACGAAGGTAGGAATCAAGTTTTATACGACCTCTGTTTGCCGATTCCAAAGTCTTAGCAGCTTGATTAGTGATATCAGAGCTTTCTATACCAGCTGCCCATATTACAGTGCCAGCAGTATGGCTATTACAAGTATCTCCAGTTTTTATCTGGATAAAATCCGGACCAATACTACATACAGAGGAATTTAACATTAAGTTAACGCCCATTTTCCTTAATCTCTTTTCAACCTTGCTGGAAAGCTTTTCTGGTAAATTGGGCACAGTTCTTGTCAGTATATCTACACAAAACATACTTACAAATTCTCTATCTATTTCATATTTTTCGCAGAGAATTGGAACATATTCGGCAAGCTCTCCTACCATTTCAATTCCTGTAAAACCAGCACCAACAACATAAAAAGTCAACAATTTCCTCTTTTCGTCAAGATTTGTTTCTCGGGCTGCCTTTCTAAAGTTGTTATGAATATGATCTCTAAGATTTACAGCATCCTCAAAGGACCAAAGCTTATAGGAGTATTCCTCAGCACCATCGACACCAAAGTATGTTGGCTTTGAACCAGCTGCTAATACTAAATAATCATACTCATATTTCCCATTTAGTCCAAGTATAAGATGATTATCAAAATCAATAGATACAACATTATCAATTACTACGTTTACCTTTCTTCCGGCAAAAACCTTCTTTAAGCTTATCTTTATACTATCTTCATCAACACGATTTGCTGCTACCTCATGAAGTTCGGTAAGCATAGTATGAAATGGGTTTCTATCAATAATTGTGATACTAACATCATCGTTTTTTTTAAATTTTTTAGCTAGTTTTTTAGCTGTTAATATTCCAGCATAGCCTGCACCAATAATCACAATTTTACTATTCATTATTTCCTCCTTAAGCCAATGCCTGTTTTAATTGAGTATTTTTCCACATTTTAAGCAAACTCGAAAACATCAATCATTAATATTGTTAAGCTTTTCACGTACTGAATAACAGAGTTTAAAAAAACATAATATATATAATACCACCATATTACGTACTTAATCATCAACTAAAAAAAGTAATTGAAATAAAAATCAACATACAATTTTACCTCCAACTAATGTATTTCGCTCTATGCCTGGTGTTGACAAACAAAACCAACTAAAATATAATTTTATAACGTGTATTATTTTTACGCATTATATATCAAGGCTAGTCTTCTATGGGTTAAATATACATATATTAATCCCATTTTGAAATGGATAGTTGAAATAAATAATTAGATTAAGGAGAAATTAAATATAAATAGTTTCTTCAAGAGAAATTTGTTTATTAGAGAGGAGTTTATATGTGGTTTTCGAATTCGCAAGAGGATGTATTAAAAAAGCTTGAAGTAGATGCATCGGTAGGTCTTTCTAGCTCTGAGGCCAAAATGAGACTTGATAAGTACGGTGAGAATAAACTTAAAAGCAAACCCAAGAAAAGTTTGATCGCTCTATTTTTTTCTCAACTCAAGGATATGCTGATATATGTTCTTCTAGGAGCAGTTGTAATTACTTTGGTTATTGGTGAATATGTTGACGCAATTATTATTCTCTGTGTTATTATATTAAATGCAGTAATTGGAGTGGTACAAGAGTACAAAGCTGGAAAAGCAATTGAGGCTCTTCAGAATATGACTACTCCCAGAGCTCTTGTTAGACGTGATGGAGAAGTGAAAGAGATTAATTCTGAAGAGATAGTTCCTGGTGATATTGTTATTTTAGATGCTGGTAGATTTGTACCAGCTGACCTTAGACTTATCGAAAGTGCAAATCTTCAAATTGAAGAGTCTGCCTTAACTGGGGAATCTGTCCCTTCTGATAAGGATTCAAAAGCTATTTATGACAATCCAAAAACTCCAATAGGTGACAAGTCAAACATGGCATTTATGTCTACCCTTACTACCTATGGTAGAGGTGAAGGCGTTGTTGTTACAACAGCCATGGAAACAGAAATTGGTAAGATAGCAAAAATTCTTGATGAAGATAATAATGAAATGACTCCACTGCAAAAGAGATTGGAGGAGCTCGGTAAAATACTTGGATTTATAGCAATTGGCATATGTGCACTTATTTTTGTAATTGCCCTAATCCAAAAAAGAGATCTCTTTGAGATGTTCCTAACTGCCATCAGTTTAGCTGTTGCGGCCATTCCTGAAGGACTTGCTGCTATAGTTGCTATTGTTCTAGCCCTTGGTGTTACCAGGATGTCTAAGATTAATGCAATAGTTAAGAAGCTTCCTGCAGTTGAGACATTAGGATCAGTTAATATTATTTGTTCAGACAAAACAGGTACCCTTACTCAAAACAAAATGACTGTTGTTAAGCACTACACTCTTAATAGTATATCAGAGGTACCACAATCTGATGATACTCTAGAGCCATCTAAGGATCAGACAGAGTTAATTAAATCCCTTGTTTTATGTTCTGATGCTACCTATGAGAATGGCCAAGGTACAGGAGATCCTACTGAAATAGCTTTAGTAATATTGGGCGATAGATATAACCTTTCAAAAGCAAGCTTAAATACAAAGTATAAGAGAGTATCTGAAAATCCATTTGATTCAGATAGAAAGCTAATGTCTACTCTAAATGAAGAAGGTAATAGATATAGGGTTCATACAAAGGGTGCAATAGATAACCTACTAAAGATTTCAAATAGTGCTCTCGTAGATGGTAAGATAGTTCCACTAACAGAAGATATAAAAGCAAACTATCTTAAGGTAACAGAAGAGATGTCAGATTCTGCGTTAAGGGTTCTGGGTGTTGCCTTTAAGGATACAGATAGTGTAATTGCTCCAGAAGAAATGGAGAAAGATTTAACTATAATCGGATTAGTTGGTATGATTGATCCTCCTAGACTAGAGGTTAAGGCTTCTATTGCAGAAGCTAAGGCAGCAGGTATTACAGCTGTAATGATTACTGGTGACCATAAAAATACTGCTGTAGCAATTGCAAAAGAGCTGGGAATAGCAGATTCAATTAAGCAGAGCTTAACTGGTTCTGAAATAGATGATATATCAGATGAGGAATTCTTCAGAACAATAAATGATTATAGAGTATTTGCCAGAGTATCTCCAGAACACAAGGTTAAAATAGTTAAGGCCTTTAAATCTCATGGAAATATAGTTTCAATGACTGGTGATGGAGTAAATGATGCTCCTTCATTAAAAAATGCAGATATTGGAGTGGCTATGGGTATCACCGGAACCGATGTTTCAAAAGGTGCCAGTGATATGATATTAACAGATGACAACTTTACTACTATCGTTCATGCTATTGAAGAAGGTAGAAATATCTATAATAATATAAAGAAGGCTGTAATATTTCTTTTATCCTGTAATTTAGGAGAAGTAGTGACTATCTTTGCATCAATTCTATTCTTTTGGCCAGTGCCATTACTTGCAACACAGATTTTATGGATAAATCTAATAACTGATACCTTACCAGCAATTGCACTGGGTATCGACCCTGGTGACAAGGATGTAATGAAACAGAAGCCAAGAAATCCAAAAGAAAGCTTTTTTGCAAAAGGAGCAGGAACCAGGGCAGTTATTGGTGGTATTTTAATAGGAATATTAACCTTATTAGCCTTCTACTTTGGACTCAGTGAACATGGATATAGTTTAGGGTCTAAGGATATACCAGAAGATGTTCTTACCTATGCTAGAACAATGTCCTTTGTAGTACTTGCTGCTTCACAGTTATTGTACTCCCTATCAATGAGGCATCCTACTAAGTCAATATTTTCAGTGGGATTGTTCTCTAATATGTACCTAATTGGCGCTATTATAGTAGGATTTATTCTTCAGCTTGGAGTTATATCTATTCCGTTCCTTGCAAATGCCTTTAAGGTGCATAATCTAAGCTTGAGAGATTGGGGTATAGTCATTGCCTTTGCTTTAGTTCCACTAATAGTTAATGAAATCATTAAAGTATTTAGACGAGTTGCTCAAAAGGCATAAAGAAGCTTAATCATAAGCATCTGCTAAAACAAACAACGCGAGTTGCCAAGGCAACATTGCTTACGTTAATCAAAAAAGTGGTTGTCTCACCTTGAATGTTGGTGAGACAACCACTTTTTAATATCTAATGCATTAAAAAAGGAGAGTTTAAGCTCTCCCTTTAAATTACCATCTATTTCCGCCGCCGAAACTTCTGTTACCACCGTTTCCGCCTCTATTTCCTCTTTGCTGCTTTCTAGCTGCTCTGCAATCAGGACATCTCTGTGGTTCATTTTCAAAACCCTTTTCCTTGTAAAATGCCTGCTCACTCTCATTAAAAATAAAAGTAGAATTACAATCCTTGCATGTAATAGTTTTATCTGCCATTATTATATACCTCCTTAAATTATTTGGATTTAAAAATTCCTGAGGCAAGCTCACTCTTAATCAAAGGAGGTTTGTCAAAAATAAATCAACCCATAAATATAATATGACTAATACGGTAAGCGTAACACATTTTATCTAAATAATCAAGGAGTTAATGAAATTATTTCCTACAGCTTAATTTTAAGGTTACTATTCAGCCTCTTAAAATAGAATGTTAACTCAGTCTATGGGTGTTCAAATTTATCAATGGTTTGTTGCCGAAATAATTGCTAGAATTAGTAATGGCTCATCTCAGTGTTTTTGCCGTCGCACACATTCACCATCCATGGTTCATAGTGT
>JAEZOA010000117.1 GCA_023441625.1 Bacillota bacterium | reverse complement strand
GTGGCCTTTCTTCGCTGCTGCGAAGATAAGGATTGCTTACAAGCAATCCTAACAGGGACTCTCGATCACAAAGCATGCTACCAGCATCCTTTGTTTGATCTCGACTAAAGGCCCACCAATAATACCTTTAAAACGGATTTTTTAAAAAACAGTTGACTTTTTGTTGGAATTCATGCATAATCTTATTTGTTGTAAAAAAGTTAATTTAATATAGTTAATTTCATGGGAGGGTTCCCGAGTGGCCAAAGGGGGCAGACTGTAAATCTGTTATCTACGATTTCGATGGTTCGAATCCATCTCCTCCCACCATCAAAGCCTTGTACATTCGCGATTACGCTGTGTGCAGGGTTTTTAACTTAATATTAGAAAATTTTTAAAGAAAATTATATTTTACAAGTTTATTACAACTATTGACATTACCTGCCATAGTGTAATAACATATCAAAGCAAGTGTATTACTACTATAAAGTAATATATCTTAAATAAAAATCGGTGAAAGGAGTGTTTAAAAAGATGAGAACAATTAAAATTTATGAGGTGCTTCATCAATAATTTAATATCGGACCTATATTGCAAAGTACAGTTATTTTTATGTCACTTGCTTTTGGGTTAACACTTAAGTAACCGTCATTTAAAGTAAAAAATATACTAAGATATATTGGACACGATACATGAGTTATCGTGTTTTTTTATTTCTCTTTTTTTACAAATGATGTTACTTTCAATGAAATGATTAAAGGAGAATTTTTATGCAACCAAGCAATAAAGGTAGATTTAAAATGCTATATTCATTTATAAAAGGCTTTAGATGGTTGTTTGTACTTGCTATATTGTTTACAATGTTTGCAATTATTTTTAACTATCTAATGCCACAGATTATAAAGGTACTTGTGGACTCAGTTATTGGAACGGAGGCTATAAACCTACCCAAATTTATTTTAGATTATATAAATGCTAACGGTGGTAGAGAAATGCTAAGAAGCAACCTTCTTCCCTGTTCACTACTTGCCCTGGTTTTTGCAATCTTATCAGGTATATTTACATATTATTATAGGGTTTGCATTGCCAAAGCTGCTGAAGGCACTATAAGGAAGCTACGCAATTATCTGTATGACCATATTCAAAAGCTGCCTTACAGTTGGCACGTGAAAAACCAAACTGGGGATATTATTCAGCGCTGTACTTCTGACGTTGAGGTAGTAAGAAACTTTTTATTACTGCAGTTTATTGAAATGATTCGTACTGTATTTTTAGTTACCTTCTCCCTCATTCTTATGTTTATGATGAGCATTAAGCTTTCTTTGATTGCGCTTACGTTTATACCCATTGTAATAGCTTATTCAGCAATCTTTTATCAAAAAATTGCTGCTAAGTTTAAGTTTGCAGATGAAGCTGAAGGTGCACTATCTGCAATGGTTCAAGAAAACTTTACCGGAGTACGGGTTGTTCGCGCTTTTGGACGTCAGGCACAGGAAATTGAAAACTTTGATGCTAAGAATGATTATTTTGCAAATTACTGGATTAAGCTTGGTTTTTTGCTAAGTAAATATTGGGGTATAGGTGATATTTTTTCTGGACTTCAAGTTATGCTCATAATTGTCTTTGGTTCTATTGAAGCTGCAAATGGAGTCATAACCTTAGGAGAATTTTTAGTTTTTGTCTTCTATAATTCCATGTTGGTTTGGCCAATCAGAAACTTCGGCCGTATTTTATCTGAAATGAGTAAAACTAGTGTTTCCCTAAGCCGTATCAAAGAAATTGTAGCTGAAGAAGAGGAAAAAGATTGTGAAAATCCAATTACACCTGACATGACAGGCGACATTGAATTTAAAAATGTCAATTATGTTTATGAAGGCATTAAGCCTGTATTAAAAGATATTTCTTTTAAAATAAAGTCTGGAACTACATTTGGTATACTAGGTGGCACTGGTTCTGGAAAGTCCACAATTATGTATCTTTTAGACAGACTCTATGACCTGCCTGAAGATAGCGGAACTATAGAGATTGGGGGTATAGATATTAAAAGAATTAAGAGGGATTACTTAAGAAGCAATATTGGCTTTGTGCTTCAAGAGCCCTTTTTATTCTCAAAATCTATTCTACAAAACATAGATGCCTTCGAAAATACAAATGATATCGAGCTCATTCGTAAATATGCAGATGTTGCAGCAGTTGATGACTCAATAATGGCATTTTCAAAGGGGTATGATACCATTGTCGGAGAACGTGGAGTAACTCTTTCTGGAGGTCAAAAGCAGAGAGTTGCTATTGCAAGAATGCTAATGCAAAAATCACCAATTATGATATTTGACGATTCACTATCAGCTGTTGACTCAGAAACAGATGCAAAAATTCGTGCTGCACTAGCCGAAAACACTGCTCAAAGTACAGTTATTCTAGTTTCACACAGAATTACAACCCTAATGCATGCTGATATAATTATGGTTTTAGATGAAGGTCAGGTTGCTGAAATGGGTACGCACTCAGAGCTTCTAAAAAATGAAAATGGAATTTATAAAAGAATTTATGATATTCAAAGCAGCCTAGAAACAGAGCTTTTGCAAGATGATAAGGTTGCAACTATTGGAGGTGATAATTAATGTCATATTTAGAAGAGGAAGAATACAAACAGCCCTTTTCAATAAGAATTTGGTCAAAGATATTCCCGTATGTTAAGTTGTATAAAAAAGATTTTATTTTAGCAATGTCCTTTTTGATGCTTGTATCGGTGTTTGATATTATTTTCCCATTATTTCAGAGGTATGCAATTGATAATTTTATTGTACCTGCCTCAACAAAAGGAATCGATAAATTTGCAATTTTATATGGTTGCATTCTTCTGTCACAAGCATTCACAGTAATGATGTTTATAAGAAAGGCCGCGTTTGTAGAATTAAATGTTGCTAAATCAATTCGAAGGTCGCTTTTTGTGCAGCTTCAAAAGCTTTCCTTTACATATTACAATAAAACTCCGGTCGGCTACATGATGGCAAGAGTTATGAGTGATACAGGACGTATTGGTCAAATGGTATCCTGGGGTATGATAGATATGCTATGGGCAATTGTATATGTAATAGGTGTTTTTATAGCAATGCTTTTTCTAAATGTAAAGCTTGCACTGCTTGTTATGTGTGTTATCCCGTTTATTGCATTAGTTACAGCTTATTTTCAGAAAAAAATTCTGCATGTTAATAGAAAAATCCGAAAAATAAATTCCAGAATGACTGGTAATATTAATGAAGGAATTAATGGTGCTAGAACCTCTAAAACCTTGGTCATTGAAGATAAAAATCTACAGGATTTTTCAGTAATAACCGATAAGTACTATTCCTCAGCAATACGAGCTACTGTACTTAATGCTGTATTTATTCCGATAGTACTGAGTTTTAGCACACTTGCTGTTTGTATTGTCTTGGTACGTGGTGGATACATGGTAATAAATGATGCTATGGAATTTGGTACACTATCAGTGTTTATCACCTACGCAATAAGCATTTTTGAACCAATCCAACAAATAGCTAGAGTTTTTGCTGATTTTGTGTCTACACAAGCTAATATTGAGCGTGTTATTGGATTAATTGAGACTGAACCTGACATAACGGATACTAAAGAGGTCATTGAGAAATATGGTGATAATTTCAAGCCTAAAAAAGAGAATTGGGAAACTATAAAAGGTGATATTGAATTTAGAGATGTTTCGTTCAAATATCCTGATGGTGACGAATACATATTGTCTGATTTCAATCTAAAGATACCTGCTGGCACTACTGTTGCAATAGTTGGTGAAACTGGTGCTGGAAAAAGCACTCTTGTAAACCTTGCATGCAGATTCTTTGAGCCGACAAAAGGTCAGGTCCTCATTGATGGCAAGGATTATAAAGAGCGTTCACAACTGTGGCTCCACCATAATATTGGATATGTGCTCCAAAGCCCTCACCTGTTTTCAGGAACAGTCCGAGAGAATATTCGATATGGAAAGTCTGATGCCACAGATGAAGAGATTGAAGCCGCCATAAAAACAGTAGCTGCGGACTCGGTTATTAACAGCATGGAAAATGGTCTTGATACCAATATCGGCGAAGGCGGCGACCGCCTCTCTACTGGTGAAAAACAGTTGATATCCTTTGCTCGTGCAATCATAGCTGATCCAAAGATATTTGTGCTCGACGAGGCCACCTCATCAATCGACACTCAAACAGAGCAATTGATTCAGGAGGCAATAATGCACATACTAAAAAACAGGACTTCCTTCTTGATTGCCCATAGACTTTCTACTATTAAAAAGGCTGATATCATTCTTGTAGTTAAAAACGGTAATATAATAGAGAGAGGAACTCATAAAGAGCTTCTAAGACAAAAAGGCTATTACTTCTCTCTTTATCAGAAGCAATTTGAAGAAGAAACTGGAGCGGCTGTGTTGAATAAGAAGTAATTTATGCTGAGGCTATTCTGATTAAGCATCTGTATAGATGATGAATGGCTCTGTTTCATTACTTGACTAAACATTAATGAAAATACTCAAACTATAAATAGAAAAAGCAGTGACTGCACCTTATATTTAGGTAACAGTGACTGCTTTTCCTATTGGTTTATGGAATAGCACTGTATGACTTTGGTTTTGGTAATTTTTTAATCTCTGGTTTATCCTCAATTATATTTATTATTGTTTGTTATTATTGATACCAATTTTCTTTTGTATTATTTTAAAGCGGCCATTGCTGGCCGCCCTTATAGTTCCTATATCAAACCCTTTTTAACATTTTATTGTAAGCTATCTGTTCTAGCGTACTAAATAATCCCGATGTAACCCAATAAACACCAAGAGTTATTATTAGCATCTGAACCAATGGGAATCCACTCTTTTTTGCATCCTTGATTGGTCTCAAAGTCATTATAATACTAGGAAGTAATTGAACAATAGCTGCTATAAAAGAAATAATATAATATGCATCTGGAAGTTTCAAATTATTTACCCATGGCACAATTATACTTCCATTTTCGAGAATATACCATACAAACCGTACATAATTGGAATTTGAATCAAAGTAACTAAACATCCCAGTATACTCTTAGCACTCTGCCCAGAAATTCGAAAAAAGAACACTTATCACCTGATTTAGTAAATTCGAAATTACTAAAACCAATGTCTTGAATTAGTCAAAAATTTTAAAAACTTCACTACCAGGTGTTACTTTATTAAAATTAATAGAATCAAATAGAGTAATACCAATATTTAATTTTCCTACGATAGAAGTTGAAATATCAACCTTTTTTACCCGAAATACCAATTCATCCAATGAATTTTTAATAACTATATTTTTGCCAGTGATGTCGAGACCTTCAACAGAAAATTTCTCATCCATTCCACCAACAATAATACAACCTTTTTTTTCGTCTCTAAAAGCTTCTCATACATTCATTAATTTTTCATTAGACGAAAAAATCACCAACCTATCTGAAACCAGTGTCAAAGCTATTTTGGGCAATTTGCACTTAATCCTTAATATCATCATTACCTTTTATAATTTTAATACCATTTCTCTATCTAATTCCACAAAGCCAAGTTTTTTGTATAGGTGGTATCCATCATCTGTATAATCTAACTGTATTTTCCCCACCTTCAAGCTTTTTGCCTCATCTATTAGCTGCGTTAAAAGGTCATAAGCCAATCCCTTATGTCTATATTCTTTTAGGGTATAAACATTTAACAAAAGTCCCGTTCTCCCATTTAGGCAACTGGGAACAGGCAGTGTTTCGTAAATACACAAGATACATGATGCGACGATTTTACCATCATCCACAGCTATAAAAGAAAGTAACGAATCATCCTCTATATGCTTTTTTAAATACTCTCTAGTTTGTATTCTAAATTCTTCTTTGTTTGCAATATTCCTAATGGAACAAACAAATTCTAATCGGTTATCAAGTAACATTTCAATATCACTTAATTTCACTTTTCTTATATTCATATTCGCTCCTCATTTGGTTTTAAATATCACCTAACTCAAATAGCGCCTTTAAATTTTTAGGAATAGCCTTAAGAATATAAGGCCATTGAGTTAATCCTAATATCTTAGCTTTCTGTTTAAGCTCGTAAGAATATTCATCAATAGATCTCTCCGTTAATAACATGTCTGTTTCTTCTTCACTGAATTTAATTGGTCCTATAATATTGCTTGCATATTCTTTGTTCATTGGGCAAATAACTTGGCATTTAATACAGTCATATAAACAATGATGTGCTGATTTCGGTATCCATTGTGGGAACTCTCCTTCTCCTTCATTGAAATATGAGAGACATTTATCATTATCTATTAAAAATCGGTCAGCTCTGATAGCTCCAGTAGGACAATTAGAAATACAAGCTGTACAATCTGTACATCTATCAGCATGTTGCATTTCGGTCCAATTATTATCTTCACAAGGTATGTCAGAAAAATAGGCATTAATGGAAAAATTGCTCCCCATTCCATCTATGTAGCATATATTGTTCCTGCCATAGACTGCCAGGCCACATTGAGAAGCTAATCGCTTCATAGGTAAGTTCCATACACACTCCATATGATAGTTCTTAGGCTCAAGAAAGTTCTTCAGATATTTTTCAGTGCTATCAAAATCAGACATTACAAGGCCTAATGCATTGCATTTTTTAGACATTCTCTCAAACTCTAATTTTGCATAAGCGGGATGAGGGACAGCAACAAGAATGATTGACCTTATGGTAAAATCTGACTTCGGAACATCAAAGCAATACATATTTGTCATAATCCAATCATGAAAACCATTTAACTCCTCACTTTTTTTAAAGTGATTAATTTCATCTTTGATTCTTTCTAAGAACTCTATTGGTATAACTTGCAGTTTATCACCATGTACCATTGCTTCTTGCTTTAAAAGATTAATCATATGTATACCCTCACTTGATACTAAAATAGTAAAACTCAAACTTACTTATTAAACTACCTAAGACAGATAATATACTTTAAAAAAATCCGTTTCTTTCTACATTAAATACTTCAATCAATTCTGTACACTGAATGTAATCCACTCTCTTCAAATCCCAATTTTCTCGCAATAGAAGCTGAACCAAAATTCTCAGTGTCACACCCCCAGTCAGGTTCATATCCATTGTCTAATGCATACCGAACCATTTTGGAAGCTACAATAGTCCCTAATCCCCTTCCCATGTATTGAGGATTAGTTTCAAACATGTTTTCCTCCTTGTAGAAATAATTAGACTTATATATTAAATATCTCAAAAAAGTACAAATTAGCTACTATCACATAGTATTAAGGTATAATTTAACATTTCTTTAATATGTTTGTCAATGAAATACAAGATTTTATATAAAATGTTATTATAGTTAAAAATTGAAATCAAACACTGCCGGATGTATACTTAATACAAAACTATTTGGAGGTTATTATGTTTAAAAAAATTTATAAGGTTATCTATATAATTTGTACCATAAGTCTTATTACGATGTTAATCTCATCATGTAGTAACTCAGAAAAAGAAGTTTCTAAAAGTAAAATTGTATACACAAGCTATACTCTTGAAGATTCCGTTACAGAAATTGATTCTGCAATAATTGATGCATCAAAACAAGCAATCGATGACTCTTATAATAAAAAAGTGCAACATTTTAAAAAAGTTTATATTAACATTTTTGAAGTAAAGGAAATAGGTAAAGATACTTGGGAAGTAAGGTATAGGGCAAAGGTTAAAGAATCAGATTCTTACGATATAAATTCATTTAGCTTTGTAACAGTAGAAAAACAGAAGTCTGGAAGTTACTATGGGTATATAATAAATCCAGGAGGACCTCCTATTTCAGCAGAGGACTAAAAACAAGAATTATAAAGCATTGATATATAAACTTCAAAATTGTTATAATATCCATAGGTTTTCAATTTGTTATACTATCAGCTCATGGAGGCAAGGTTAAAAGAAATTATATAAAATAATTGAGGAGGTACCGAGCCCATGCCATTTCTGTCAAGGAAAATGAACATTTCCTTTGGTTTTCTTGTGCGAAATGCTGGGCATGGGCATAATTATGAAGGTACTTGGCATTGTTACAGAATACAACCCCTTTCACAACGGGCATGCATATCATATTGAGCAGTCAAAAGCTCTCACTGGTTGTGAGGCTGTTGTCTGTGTTATGAGTGGCAACTTCATTCAGAGGGGTGAGCCAGCTCTAATAAATAAATTTGCCCGGACTGAGATTGCTCTTAATAGCGGTGTTGACTTAGTGATTGAATTACCTCTTCCCTATGCAATGTCTAGTGCAGAAGCCTTTGGTTTTGGTGCTATAAAAATACTTGATAGCATTGGAATAGTTGACTGCATCTCCTTTGGCAGTGAGAACGCTGATATTGATGCACTGAGAATTATTTCAGATGTTTTAGTTAATGAACCACAAGAATATAAGGACGAACTTAAAAAACATTTATCCTCTGGTCTATCTTTTCCTAATTGCAGACAAAATGCACTTCAAAAGTATTTCGAAAACCATCCATTAGAAAATTTTGATGCGAATATATCAAATTTTTTAGAGACTTCAAATAATATTTTAGGAATTGAGTACCTGAAGGCTATTATAAAACTTAAAAGCTCTATAAAACCATTTACTATTAAAAGGATTGTAAACAACTATAACTCAACTGCGTTAACTGGTGATATTTCAAGTGCTACTGCAATCAGAAAAAGCATAAAAAACATTTTTGTTGAGGATAAGAATTTATTATTTTCAGATATTGACCAGGGGCAATTACCAGTTAATATAGCACAGACAATACCCCCATCCTCAAAAATAATTATTGAAAGAGAATTCAAGTCAGGAAGAGGTCCAAATAGTATCTATCAACTTGAAAATATCCTTCTTGCATTTATACGCCAAACCAGTATAGAAAAACTACGTGAAGTACCAGGTGTATCAGAAGGACTTGAATACAGAATTAAAAAAGCTGGTGAGCTTTCAGGCAATCTTGATGAGCTATTATCAAATATATGTACTAAAAGGTATACTCAAACTCGTTTGCAAAGAATTCTTTTTTCTTTGCTAGCTGGATTTACAAAGGCTGATATGGATTTATTTAGCCAATATGGTGGCCCTCAATATTCTAGAATATTGGGTTTTAATAAGGTTGGTCGTGAACTATTATCAAAAATGAAAAAGAGCTCTTCCCTGCCAATTATCACAAAGA
Organism: Bacillota bacterium; assembly: GCA_023441625.1. Classification (GTDB taxonomy): domain Bacteria; phylum Bacillota; class Clostridia; order Acetivibrionales; family DSM-1351; genus Ruminiclostridium. The sequence goes on along the minus strand of JAEZOA010000117.1, from coordinate 3,759 downwards.
CAGCAGACTATAAGAATTCCTGTAACAAGCTATTAACTAGAATGCTTGAAATAGAAGCTCATTCTACTGATATGTATGTTTTAGGATATAAAAACCCGACCTTTAAAAAGGCCGGGCAAGAGTTTACTCAAAATATTATTATCAATAAAGACTAAATCTCCATGATTATTGGCAAAATCATTGGTTTACGTTTTGTCTTTTCGTAAATACGCTCCTTGAGTGCTTCACGAATTGCTGATTTCCTAATTGACCAATCACTTCGGCTTTTACCACTACTTTTGTTAACTGCTTGTTTGGCAATATCTCTTAGCTGATCCATGAGATCCTCAGATTCTCGAACATATACGAAGCCTCTTGATATAATATCAGGGCCTGCTACTACATTGCCAGTATCCCCTTCTATAGTTATAACCACTACAATCAAGCCATCCTGTGATAAATGCTTTCTATCACGAAGAACTACATTTCCAACATCCCCAACACCTAGACCATCTACAAGTACTCTTCCAGATGTTACAGTCCCGTTTATTTTTGCAGAATCATTTGTAAGTTCAAGCACTCTACCATTTTCTAAAATAAATATATTCTCACTAGGAGTTCCCAATTTCTTAGCTAAATCAGAATGCTGTCTAAGATGTCTATGCTCCCCATGTACAGGCAAGAAAAATTTCGGTTTTACAAGGTTATGAATTAGCTTTATTTCCTCTTGGCAAGCATGACCTGATACATGTATATCAGCCAAAGCCTCATATATAACCTTCGCACCTTTTTTAAACAATTCATTAACTACTCTTGATATAAGCTTTTCATTTCCGGGTATAGGTGAAGCTGAAATTACTACAAGATCACCAGGAATAATCTCCACCTTTTTATGCTCCCCAAAAGTAATCCTTGTTAATGCAGACATTGCTTCACCCTGACTGCCTGTTGTAATTATTACAAGCTTATCTTGTGGTATCTTGTCCATATTATCCATATCTACTAATAAGCCCTCTGGAACAGACAGATATCCTAATTCCATCGCAACATTTACCACGTTTAACATGCTTCTTCCGATTATAGTTACTTTTCTTCCGAATTTTACTGCCGAATTAATTATTTGCTGTACTCTGTGAACATTGGAAGCAAAGGTTGCAACTAAAATCCTACTCTTGCAGTCTGCAAATATTTCATTAAAGGTATCTCCAACTGTACGTTCAGACATTGTATAACCTTCATTTTCAATATTTGTACTATCACACATTAGCAACAAAACACCTTTTTTTCCAAGCTCAGCAAATCTAGCCAAATCCATTGGTTCTCCCTCTATTGGGGTATAATCTATCTTAAAATCACCAGTATGGACAATTGTTCCTATAGGTGTAAATATCGCCAATGACACCGCATCAGCAATACTATGGTTTGCATGTATAAATTCAACCTTAAAGGCACCAAGTGCAATTGTTTGCCCTGCCTCAATAGTCTGTAATTCGGTAGTATCCAAGAGCCCATGCTCCTCAAGCTTACATTTAAGTAAGCCAATGGTTAGTCTTGTTCCATATATAGGAACATTCAATTCCCTTAAAACATATGGTAATGCGCCAATGTGATCCTCATGTCCATGAGTAAGCACTATTCCTTTTACTTTTTCTTTATTCTTTACTAAATAACTAACATCTGGAATAACTAAATCTATACCTAACATTTCATCCTCAGGAAATGAAAGTCCACAATCAACTACAATAATATCATCACCGTATTCAAAGGCAGTAATATTCTTACCAATTTCCTGCAAACCACCCAGTGGTATGACTTTTAGTTTCTTTTTGCTTTTTGACACAATTAAACCTCCAATTTTATCTATTAAAATAACTACTTAAAAAGAAGCAACTAAATAACATCTTAATTTTTTTATTATTTAATTATTTCCGAGCTGTAAATTGAGAAATAACATATTTATATTCTTCTAAAATCCTTTCAGATATATTATTCCAATTATAAAGCTTATGTACTTTCTGCAATGCTACCTTACTTATTCTTTCGGATAATGTTTCGTCCTTTAATAATTCTATTATGCAATCAGCTAAAGAATTTGAATTTCCACTATAGAATTTCATTCCATCCTCTTCGTGATTTACAATTTCTTTGAGTCCTCCGGTATCAGATACCACTACAGGAATGCCTGCAACCATTCCCTCAAGTGCAACAATACCAAAAGGTTCATATGTACTTGGAAAGACTGCCATATCCGAACATTTATATAATTTTAATAAAACCTCCTCACTCACAAAGCCAGTAAAGTAAACTTTCTCTTTAATATTTAACTTATGGCTTAATTCAATAAGATTATTTAAACACGGTCCTTTGCCCGCAATTACAAACTTTACATCATTATAGGCGCTTAGTATTTTAGGTATAGCATCTAACAATACATGAACACCCTTTTCATTAACAAGTCTTCCCACATAAAACACAATTTTTTCATTTTTTGCAGCATAATTATTTCTAAAATCAGTATTAACATAAACATTATCAAACTTACTTAAATCTACACCATTGCTGATAATACTAATTTTTTCATTTTTAGTATTAAATATTGAAACTAACTCTTCCTTCATGTAATTACTATTTACAATCAGACGATCAGATTCATTAACTAACCATTTCTCAATATTATTTATCGTTCTCTGCATATCACTGCGTATGCCATTATTTCGCCCATATTCAGTAGCATGAATTGTTGTAATAAGTGGAATATTATAAGATTTCCTCATTACTCTAGAAGCATACGCAACCAACCAATCATGAGCATGAATTATATCAAACATATTATTCTGCATTAGCTTAATAGCATATTCAAGCATAGAAAAATTGAGTTGCATTATCCATTCAACAAAATTATTTGAAGGATTATTATAAACATGTACTCGATGGACTATTACATTATTATCAATTTCATAATCCTCTGTATAAGGTTCCCAACATGTTAATACGTGAACCTCATTACCTTGCCCACCTAAATTTTGGGCTACATCATAAACCACTCGAGATATTCCACCAATTATCCTCGGAGGGTATTCCCAAGACAGCATCAATATTTTCATAACCTATTTCCTCATTTTAATGAAGATATCTGTATTTTATACATAATATTCAAATTGCTCATATAAGTTTATCATAATAAATTACCAATTTCAAAAAAACATTTTTAATCACATTCTATTGTAAATTTTACAAATTTTACAAATAATTTCACTTCAATGCTAATAGTTATTGACACTATTACTTTTTGATTCTATAATTATACTACTATTATAAAAAGATCTCTTTTGTTTTACCCGGACGATTTAACAAAGACGATTATGTAAAAAGCAGAAGTTTCGACTTCTGCTTTTTATATTAACAGTTGTTTTTTAAAAAGCAGAAACGTCTAATATTTTTAAATAGTAATTTCATATAAAAAAAGTATTTCAATTAATTAAAATTGAAATACTTTTGGCTGCGGGTCAAGGATTTGAACCCTGACGAACTGAGCCAGAGTCAGTCGTGCTACCATTACACAAACCCGCAATGTCTTCAACAAAAAGTATTTTAGCACAGTTGCATTGAGTGTGTCAATACATTTACCATTATATTTTTAGCATTTGACCTTATCCTTGAATGAAAAAGTAAATTCCACTTTTAATATAACAAAATAGATTTTAGTCTTGCATCAAATTCCTGTAGAATTAAGTTGGTACCTTGCCTGCATTTGAAAGGAGTTTTCTATGTCAAAATTAA
>JAEZOA010000110.1 GCA_023441625.1 Bacillota bacterium | reverse complement strand
GTATATCCTGTTGCTTTAGTAGCTCCAAAAAACTGGATTCATGAAAAAATGGGAATAGATGTACTACGCCAGTTCCGAACAATTGTGCTCACTCCTATTGAAAATGAAAATAGCTGGTCAGGTAAGGATAGATTTAATACAGTCCATTCAGATGGACACCAGATTATAGCACCAGCAATGACTGTGGGGGACATAAAAGAAAATTTGACAAGTGCCTATCCTACAGCCCTTTATTTAAATATGGATATAAATATAGAGGATTTACAAAAGCAGATAAAAGTGATACAGATGTCACATATATCGCTAAAGAGCATATGGTCAAGTTCGCAATCAGTATATCTAAAAGATAAAGTGCTTAGTTATAAGAATAATATACTTACACTAAATGGAGAAGTTCAATCGTTAGAGTTTACTCCATTTAACTACGATGAAGTATTCCAATACAACCGTGGAATAATTGGACGTATGGCAGATAGCTTTAACCGTGAAAACAAAAGACTTCTATTTTTTGTTTGTGGAATATCAGTAATTTTTATAATATTTATTGTTATTGCTCGATATCAAAACCGAAGGAGATTTTTATACAATAATGATAACAGCACAAATTATAAGGAGAAGGAGGACTGAAATTGAATTTTATAGATGAATTATCACTTTATGCCATTATTGCAATTTGGAGTTTGATGATAATAAACGTAACTTTGTCAATTGGAGGTTTTATATATTATATAAAAGTAAATAAAACTGATGGACATGTAAAATTAAAGGAATACCCCATGGTCTCAATTTTAGTTCCTGCTCACAATGAGAGCATTGTAATTAGAAAAACAGTGCAGGCATTACTTGCTTTTGACTATCCAAGGGAGCTTTACGAAATTATTGTAATAAACGATAATTCTACAGATGATTCTGCCAGTGTTTTGAAGGAAATGCAAGTAAAAAACCCTGACAGAAAAATGATTATAATTAATACCGATAAGGTTTCTGGTGGAAAAGGGAAATCTAATGCACTTAATATCGGGTTATCAGTGGCAAGCGGAACAGTACTTGCTATATATGATGCCGACAACACTCCTGAGCCAAATGCATTGACTTTGCTTGTTGAAAATTTGATGTCGGATGACAAACTTGGAGCAGTAATTGGAAAATTCCGTACACGTAACAGAAATGCTTCCCTTATTACGCGTTTTGTAAATATTGAAACCTTGGCATACCAGTGTATGAATCAAGCAGGTCGATGGTTTTTCTTTAAGCTTTGCACAATACCTGGAACAAACTTTGTTGTAAGGCGCAGTATTATAGAAGAAATAGGGGGCTGGGATACAAAGGCCTTGTCAGAGGACACTGAGATTAGTTTCAGAATATATAGAATGGGTTATCAGATAAAACTAATGCCACTTGCGGTAACTTGGGAGCAGGAACCTCAGCATTTACCTATATGGCTCAAGCAGAGGACCAGGTGGGCAAAAGGCAATCTATATGTACTTAAAGAAAATTTTAAATATGTTTTTGATAAATCAGCTGGCGCTATGAGACTGGATGTGCTTTACTATGCGGCTGTATATGTTTTGATGCTTACATCTCTGATCTGCTCAGATACTATATTCTTTTTGTCAGTGCTAGGTTTCGCACATGTTACCTTGGGTGGATTTTCTACGTTACTATGGGTAATGGCTATTTTGGTATTTGTATTGAATGTACTAATTACTCTGGCAGTTGAAAAGAATGAATTTAACCTGGAGTCTGCACTTTTAATTTTGCTCATGCTCTTTACATACTCAAAGCTTTGGGTAGTTGTTGTGGCTAATGCGGCCATACAGAGCATTAATGATTCTATATTTAAACGTGAGGTAAAATGGTATAAAACCGAACGTTTTATTGAAACAAATAAAAGAAGTGGGAGGGAACATAAATGAAATCGAATGGAAAGGGTTATTCCATAAAAATATATGCTTTGGTATTGTCAATTCTTATTCTTATGATAGGTGGGGTACAGAGTGCAGATATGACTTCAGGTGAAGGAATAAATACCAATGCAAATAAAACGGTAACTGTAGTACAAGCTAATTCTACGGCACAAAGTGCCACTGTGAACCAAACAAACACTGCAGTAGTATCATCTGATACCATTTCTTCTGAGATAATTTCCACTGAAGATGCGCTAATTGCTAGTGTTGAAAGTATGCTCAGTGATGCTACTCCGCCAGTTAATCAGAAACCAAAACTGCCTAAAGCAGCTTATACCTCTGATTTTGCATGGGGTTCAGCGCAAACCTTACATGGCATATATTCCTCTGCAGAGCTATATTTTTCCCTTCCGTTATATTGGGATACACAGTATGCTATGGTTCAGGTTGGATATAGAGTAAGTCAGCTAATAAAAGAGTTTCCAGGTTCCCTTACCTTTTCTATAAATAAGCATCCCTTTTACTCCTGTGAAATTTCGTATGAAAATAATGAGACAAAAACTTTATATGTTCTTATTCCAAAAGAATTATTAAATAATGATACTAATAATAGAGTAAATCATCTAGAGATTTCTGGTTATGCACGTTTATATGACGAAAAAGGCTGCATTGATGACGATGGTAATGCAAACTGGATTACATTTGAAGAAGCCTCCAGTGTACAGGTAGGGTATGAAATCAAAGCACATAACAACAGAATTGATTATTATCCATATCCATTCATGTCTTCTGAAAATAAGACTGGGATAGACACTATTATAGCAGTTGCAGATGCTTCTCAAAATGAAGAAGTAGCAACAGCAATGTATATTATGTCGGATTTAAGCAAACAAACTGTAGAAGATAACAATATTACAATTGGTGAATGGAAGGATTTGAAGGCAGGAACCTATAAAAATAGTATTTATATAGGTCTTTCAAAGGACACCCCCTCTGAATTGCAGAAATATATAACCCCATATAAAGAACAACTGAAGGGACAAACCTTAATTTTGTTTGTAAATGATGATAAAAGGCAACCGCTGCTAATGCTTGTATCTGATGATGCAGATTGTTTAATAGAGGCAGCTCATTTATTAGCAGATAGTGACCGTGTAATTCAGGAAAAAGGCAGTGTTGCTTTTGTAAAAAAGGGTACTGCTGATATAAAAGTAAATGCAATGAAACAAAGTGAAATGAAAGTTAATAAGTATACTCTGCAGGAAATGACAGGCGGGGGATTTGAGTTTATTGGGCCGTTTCATCAGATTAGGACTCTGTTTCTACCTGTTTCAGGAGACTACAAACTATCCTCTGATGGTAAAGTTTCATTAAATTTCAGATATAGTAAGAATCTTGATTTTAATCGTTCCATGCTTACTGTTTATTGGGGTGATATACCTATTGGAAGCAAAAAATTGTCAATGGAAAAAGCTGATAATGATGAACTAACCTTTTTTATGCCTGCCGATGTAGTTGGAACCTATGCGAGTAATATAAAATTTACTTTTGATTTGGAGTTGCCAGATTTATATTGTACTACGAGACAGGACAAAATGCCCTGGGCATATATAACAAAGGATTCTTCAATATATTTACCAGCCGAAAATAAAGTTGAGCTCATGTTTGATAGTAGACCAGCCCCATTTTTAAAAAATGGAAGTTTAAATGATGTCCTGCTTATTTTATCAGATAAGCCAAGCTCAAGTGAGTTAACCTTGCTTGGCAGGACATTAGCCATATATGCTAAAAGTGCTGATGCATATGGAAAGCTAAAGGTTTGTAAAGCAAGTGAGTTTTCTCAAGAGGATGCAAACTATAATATTATCACCTCTGGGACGTCATCAGCTAATAGTTTGATTTCTCAGATTAATGATAAACTTTATTTTAAATATAATAACAATGGAACTGAATTTGTTACAAATGAAAAGCTAATTCTTTCCTCAGAGTATGCAAGGACTATAGGAACGTTGCAGCTTATTCAATCACCATATGCAGAGAATAGAGGGCTGTTGGTTTTGACAGGACCTAATGAAAATACTTTGAAAATGATATCGAAATTTGTCAGCAATGAAAAAATGATTTGGAATTTAGAGAATGACTGTGTGTTAATAGACAGCGAAGGAAAAACTAAGTCCTATAAGTTCCAAAATGAAATAATTACAGAGAAAAAGCCAACTTTAGCACAGCGCGTAAGTGATAATAAAAACTCTTTATTATTCGCACTTGCAGGAACTGCTGTAATGCTTGTATTGTTTCTCGCCATGATTTTAATTATTATACGCATGAGGCTGAACAAAAAGCCACACTGATGGTGGGCAAAGCTAAAGCTTTAGCAAAAAGTCTTTTATAAATTTAAGGGCTGTTGCAAAACAAAATACAATATATGAGAAACAGTATCCGTTTCGGTAAAAATTAATTTTTTCATCTGTAATAGCAAAATTTTCAGCTTGAACTATTTTTCTAAGTGTTTCCTTGGTAATATCCCATAATTAATGGCTCCAATTATATCATTTGTTTTGTCTATTATTGATTTAAAGAAGCCTGAAAGATTAAAAATTTTATCCAAGATTACTGTTATTATTTGCAGTACTTTTATCAGTGTTGGAATAATTTCAATGATAGTTGTGACAATTATTGATATAAGTCGTTTGCATAGATAGTTGATCTTACTGGATGTATTTAATGGAGTTTTGTGCCAAATGCGGGGCATGGGCATAATTATGACAAATATGTAACTTGACCAAATTATGTTCCATATATTAGTATATGTTGTAATAAGTTACTTAAAATACAAATTGCTTGTAGTCAGCAAAGTAAGTTGAATTTATAAGTATATAACTATACAACAACTTTTTAATGGGGGATATTAAGATGTTTAAGAATTGTAAAGCATTTTTATCAGGGGTTATTATTACTTTGGGAACTATTATATTGTGTAATACTGTCTATGCAGTAGCTACTGGTACAAATATATCCGTATTTTATAATAATATAAAAATTTTCATAGATGGAAATGAAATAAAAACTAAGGATATAAACGGAAAGTCTGAAGAACCATTCATTTTTAACGGAACTACATATGTACCAATACGTGTAGTGTCTGAAGCACTCAATAAAATTGTTCTGTGGGACGGAGATAAAAAGCAAGTTTTAATTTATGATATTGCACACTTTTGGGATGAAT
>JAEZOA010000103.1 GCA_023441625.1 Bacillota bacterium | reverse complement strand
CACATTTTACAAATGAGTAAGGGTAGGCTTATTAGTGTGTAGATTTTTTATGCTTTTTGGAGCAAAAACCTGCTCTTTATTCAAAACTTTTTTCCAGTTGGCTATTGACATTTAACCGCTGGACTTTGCATAAATAACTAATAAGTATATCGGTGAAAAAAGCAAAAACTTATACTTGTTTTTGCTTTTAAGGGTGATATTTACAAATCTCTATAATAAATTAAGTTCAATTCCATATCCTTATCCATTGGCTCATCCTTAAATAATTTATTGTACTTGCCAGTTAAGGATTTTGCGGTTTTTGCTCTTGAAACATTTAGCTGCATTGCTAAGTCACTAAATGCAGGCTGTTTTGCAAGTGTACTTCGGGTTTCCTTTGGCAATATGCAATAACGAAATAGGATAGAACGTGCTACTTTATTTAGTCGCAGGATGCCTTTTGATTCATAATTAATCCAGGTATCATAGTCGCTTGTAAAAATATCCTTCATCATGTTTCTATTCTTCTGAATCTGAACCTTTATCTTATCTTTAGCATCTTCAGTCAAATCATGATTTTTCTTATAAAACTGAATGTAGTCAGTGTACTCAGAGGTCAACGATTTCTCAGTTATATCGTTCCAGGCAACTCCCATCATAGTTCGGCATAATTCCCAACGAAAGGCGCCAATAAGCTTTAAAATAATATCAGAAATATTCTCATCTGTGAATGCGGGTAAAATAAATCGTCCTGGGGTATTTCTACCTCTACCAGTTATCTCCTGCCACAAAGAACCACGGGAACCAAAAGTAGGAACAATGATAATATCAGGCAGGATTTCCTTCATTATCGGTTCTTTTTCAATGCCCTTTAGCTCGTTTTTATACCAAATTTCTCTATAAAAAATCGAAAAATCAACTGATAATAAATTATCAATAGCATGTTGTATTTTAGTTGGGGTAACCACTGCCTTTTCTAAGTCACGAGTTATAATATCTTTATATAGGATAGGGAAGTAGCTGCTCATTTGTCCATGACAAACCTTTTGATTTGTCTTAATCATATTATTTATCTCAAAACTCGTTTTAGCATTAAAATCCTTATCATAAGCTGGCTTATCCTGATCTGTAACAATTTTTTTCTTTTTCATCTCTCTGAACACATCAAAATAGTCTTGTCCAAAGTCATTAATAGATGGATCCTTTTTATTTTGATATATTTGTTCTAACCAGCCTTTAGTACTATAAATAGAATAACCTGAGCTGGAATACTCTTTATCACAAAGTCTATATAAGGTTATGGTCTGCTCCTTTGTCAACAAACGCTCATCCATGTAACCGAAGTTGAGAAACATACTAATAAGCTTTGGACAGTGACCTTCCTTTTGAGCTCTTTTAAATGCCTCATCATATGCCATAAAAAAGTCATTTGTAATTGAAGTACGTAGTTCTCTGATATCTGGATTAGAAGAACTTTTATCCTTTGTAGCTCTAAACTGTCCGAGCATTTTGTTGAAGCTATCTATCTTATCTTGAGAGCAGGAACAGTATTTTAAAATTTTCTCAAGGCTGTTTTCTAATTCCTGTGGTAATTCTGATATGTTTGAAATATCTTCAGAATTAGATGTGGTCTGAGTGATAGAAGCTTTTGACTTAATTATTTCATAGTATTCAGTTAGTTCAGAAAGGTTAAAGGATGTATAACAATCAAATTCATTTTGTAGCTTTTCAATAGTATTTGCTAATATATCAATTGCTTGCTTTAGTATATTTAATACATTTATTGCTGCTTCCTTATCGTCCTTAGAATCCACAATAATTCTTCCATATGTAAAAATTAAATTATTAGCAGACATATAAAGAGAATCAATATTTTTAAATATCGAGGAAAGAAGGCTCTTATTAGCATTTGTCAAAAAATCTAAAAATTCCGACCCCTTTTGAATATGGTATTCGCATACGATTTCATCACAATTAAAAAATCCTTTTCTTTGATCTAATGGTACGTTTAGCAGCCTTGAAAAGTATTCAATCCCTAGAGTGTCTATCTCGGCTTCCATATCTTGAGAATTTGGGATATCATATTGAGCTTGTAAAGACTCTGAATCTAAAGGAAAGAATGATTGATTAGAATTTTTGGCAACCTCATATATTTCCTGATACAAATCGAGATTTTCAATGTTTTCATTATGCTGAAAATAATATTTGTCCTTAATAGCCCAATAATAGACATATAAATTCTGTGTTAATGTATTTATACTCTGATAGATAGGTATTAGCTTCTGGTATGCAGTATAGCTATGATCTATTAGGGTTGCTAATGAAGATACAATATAGGTAGAATAATCTTTTTGTGTAGCTGTTATATTTTTAATTCCGGTTAATGAAGTTGCAGGGAAGCAATACAAAGTGCAGGCTTCCTTTGCCTTTAAGCTAAATGAATTCTGTCCATTTCTTAAAATATCATTGACACTTAGAAAAGTGTTCTGGTCTAATGTAAAAAGGCGGCAGCTTTTAGATATAATGGATTCATCTTCGTTTAAAATACTATCAAAGGGTGATAGAAAAACATCAATTTTTCCTTTTAGCATTAAAATAATAGAAGAGGTTCTTCCACCTTCATATATTAATAATTCATCTTGCTTTGAAGAATATTGGCCTGCAAATTCTGATTTTATACTCATGAGGGTTCTCCTTTAATTACAGAATATGAACATTAACATATAAACTTAGTTGGCTAATAAATATAAATATAAATATAAATATAATAAACAACGCAAGTTGGCAAGCCAACATTGCTTATATTAATAAAAAAGCTAGGTTAGTACACCTAGCTTTTTTATCGGCATAAGCTGCCGTAAAGTTTATGGTTATTTACTTTATTTTGATTGGATATAGCCTTTTGCTTTAAGATATTCAGCCATTAAAACTGCACCACCTGCAGCGCCACGTACTGTATTATGTGAAAGACAAACGAACTTATAATCATATAAACTATCCTCACGTAGTCTTCCAACAGATATTCCCATTCCATTTTCAATATCTCTGTCAAGACGTGTCTGAGGTCTGTTATCCTCTTCAAAGTACTTTACAAATTGCTTTGGTGCGCTAGGTAGTTCAAGTAACTGAGGTTCTCCATTATATTTCTCCCAGATTTCTAGGATTTCTTCCTTTGATGGCTTCTTATCAAAAGAAACAAATACAGCAGCAAGATGACCATCGATGACAGGTACTCTTATACACTGAGTAGTAATTAATGGTGTAGATACCTTTACAATTTCACCATCTACTACTGAGCCCCAGATTTTGAGAGGTTCCTGTTCACTTTTCTCTTCTTCTCCGCCAATATAAGGTATTACATTATCAATCATCTCTGGCCAATCAGTAAAGTTCTTACCAGCACCTGAGATTGCTTGATAAGTACAAGCAACAACATTTTTTATACCAAAATTCATTAGAGGTGACAGTGCAGGAACATAGCTTTGAATAGAACAGTTTGGTTTAACAGCAATAAAGCCATTCTTTGTACCGAGTCTTTTTCTCTGACTGTCTATAACCTTAACATGATCAGCATTTATTTCAGGAATAAGCATAGGTACATCAGGAGTCCATCTATGAGCTGAATTGTTTGAAACTACAGGAGTTTCATGCCTAGCGTATTCTTCTTCAAGTTTCTTTATTTCATCCTTTTTCATATCAACAGCACTGAAAACAAAGTCAACTTCGTCACAGATTTCTTTTACGTTATCTGTAGCATTTTTAATCACAATATTTTTAACACCTTCAGGTATTGGTGTAGACATTTTCCAGCGATCCTCTACAGCCTGATAGTAAGTTTTTCCTTCTGATTTTCCACTTGCAGCTATAGCAACAACTTCAAACCATGGATGATTTTCAAGAAGTGAAATAAATCTTTGTCCAACCATACCAGTACCACCAATTATACCAACCTTTAATTTTGACATCTATTATGCCCTCCAATCCTAAAAATCAAGAATAAATATTTCTAATATTAATGTTGATTATACAGTTTGAATAATCTCAATAAAAATATTAAATAATGTCCGTCATTCAATGACAAATGTGTTTGTACTGTGTATTTTAACATATTAATAATTAAAATTCAATAAAATATTCAATTATAACAAGAATAACTGTTTTTATATTAATTTTCAACTTTTCTTAATTTCAAACGGTTTTTGAGTTATACCCCACTTCTTTAATTCTGTTTCTGTACCGACCCAGACATTTGCTTTCATTGGAACAAGAGGGAACAGTTCTTCAACGCAATAGTTTTGCATCCTTATACAGCCATGTGATGCATATGTTCCAATTGAATAAAAAGAGTTGGTTCCATGTATGCCATATGAGCCATCGGTTCTATTAATTCCAAGCCACCTGCTTCCAAGAGGATTTTCTGGTGTTCCACCCTTTACTGGATCTGCAAATCCACCGCCACCCCAATCAGGGTCAACAATCTTGCTTGTTATAATGAACTTGCCTGATTTTGTAAGAGAGGCTGGATTTCCAACTGCGACAGCATATTTTTTAACAACTTTTGAACCTTCATAAAGTGTTAATGTTCTTTTTGTTTTATTTATTACAATCCATTTTCCCTTTGAAGGGGCAGTTTTTATTGTATCCATATATGTATACTCTGAACTTAAAAGCCTGGCAATTAGCATTGACTTTGTCGCCTCATCCCATTTACCAGTTACACTCATATTATGATCACTCTGAAATAGCAGTAGAGTATTTCGGATATTTAGCTTTTCATCCTTTGGATAAACATTCTTATAGTAGCCTAATTTTTTCATGTAACTCAGATAGTTACTGCTATTAATTTCTGAGCTTAATTTTTTGATTTTATTTTGAATATCTAAATTTTCCGTAGCCCTTTTAAACTGTTCTTGGTCTTTTTTTAACTGTTCTTGATCGGCTTTAAGCTGTTCTTGGGCTTTTTTTAATTGTTCTTGATCGGCTTTAAGCTGCTCTTGGGCTTTTTTTAATTGTTCTTGATTAGTTTTAAGCTGCTCTTGAGCTTTTTTTAATTGTTCTTGATCAAGTTTTAGTTGCTCTTGAGCTTTTTTTAGTCGTTCCTGCTCATCCTTAGACTGATCTTGTTGAAAAAGAGAACTTTCAGAAGCTTCTATTGATAAGCTATTGTCTACACTGTAGCTATTTGTACTTTGTAGAAGCAGAGTAATTACCAACATTCCAACACATAGAAATTTTCTCACCATTTTATTATCCATCCTTGAAATTTAATTTATTGCTACATATATAATACGAGAGATAGATGGAATAAAATACCTTTTTTAAAAAAAATAAAGCAAGATACCTATAAAAAGTGGCTTTCGGCATATACAAAGTAAAAGTAATGTAGAAAATATTTCCTATTTAAATTATATTAAATATAGTTAATTAATTTTAGTGTTCATTAAATTGTAAAAAAACGACAATATAAAACAAAAAAAGCTAATATGCGACAAAATATTTATTCATTTTATTGAATTATTATGCATTATGGATTATAATAAACTATAATATCATTATATAGAAGCATTAGGGGGAGTCAAAAAATGAAAGGTATGTTTAAAAAGGTATTTTGCTTATTCATAGTTGCAGCAATTAGTATATCAATTGCTGGTTGTGGAGACACTAAAACAATGGATAGAATTGAAAAGAGTGGGAAGTTGGTTGTAGGCACAAGCGCAGATTATGCGCCATATGAATACCATACTCTAGTTGACGGAAAGGACACTGTCGTAGGTATTGATATTTCAATTGTAGAGGAGATTGCAAAGGATATTGGAGTCCAGCTTGAAATAGTAGATATGGGGTTTGATGGACTTTTAGCTGCACTCAATACTGATAAGGTTGATATAGTTATAGCCGGAATGAACCCAGATCCCAAGAGAAGACAAGCTGTAGACTTCTCAAAGATATATTATGAGGCAAAGCAAGGTGTATTAGTCAGAACAGAGGATAAGGATAAAATAAAAAGTATTGCAGATTTAAGTGGGAAAAAGGTAGGGTGTCAGTTAGGAACTACACAGGAGGATATTGCAAAGGAACAAATGAAGGATTCTACCCTTGTTTCACTAGGTAAAATCCCTGATTTGGTTATGGAATTAAAGAATAAAAAAATAGATGCATTGGTTGTAGAACTGCCAGTTGCTAATGGTTATGTTAAGAATAACAATGATTTAGCGTTATCTGAACTTACAGTTGAAGAAGAATCCGGTGGTTCAGCAATTGCAGTAAAGAAAAATAATCCTGACCTGGTGGAGTTGATAGATAAAACAATAGATAGGTTAATAGCTGATGGTTCAATAGAAAAGTTTGTTCAAGAGGCAAATGATAAAAATGTAACTAACTAAAGAACAACTAAATGTAATAGGGCTGTTTCTTTTGAGGCAGCCCTCATTTTTATTTTAAAAGCTTATAGGAGGTATTATTTTGGATTTTGGATTTATAAAAGACTATTCATACTATTTTATAAACGGTACTATAAACACTATTATCATAGCAATTTTGACAGTATTACTTGGTGTAATTATTGGAACAATATTAGCGATGATGAAAATCTCCAAAAACAGCATATTAAAATTTATTGCATCAGCTTATATAGAATTTATTAGAGGAACGCCACTTTTGGTTCAGATTTCTATAATTTACTTTAGCTTTAGCTTCCCTGCATTTACTATATTTGGAATAGAGATGAGTAGATTTATTCCTGGGGTTATTGCAATGTCAATAAATAGCGGTGCATATGTGGCAGAAATAATTCGAGCTGGTATTCAGGCTGTGGATAGAGGACAGATGGAAGCAGCTCGATCTATAGGCTTTACTACAGGTCAAGCTATGAAGTTTATTATTTTACCACAGGCTGTTAGAAATATTCTTCCTGCATTAGGAAATGAGTTTGTGGTTGTAATAAAGGAATCCTCTATTCTTTCAGTAATAGGTATAGTTGAGTTAATGAGAAGCGCAGACATTGTAAAAACAGCAACTTACAGACCGTTTGCACCTTTACTTGTTGTAGCAGGTATTTATTTCATACTTACATTTACATTGACTAGAATATTGGGAGTTGCTGAAAGGAGAATGAGGACTAGTGATTGAGGTTAATAATTTGCATAAAAGTTTTGGAAAGCTGAACGTTTTACAAGGGATAGATGTTTCCATTAAAAAGGGTGAGGTAGTGGTTGTTATCGGTCCTAGTGGCTCTGGTAAGAGTACTTTCCTGAGATGCCTAAACCTGTTGGAACAGCCTAGTGATGGTAAAATAGTGTTTGAAGGCGTTAATATAACTGATAAAAATAATAATATTAACAAGCAGCGGCAGAAGATGGGGATGGTGTTTCAGCAATTCAATCTTTTTCCACATCTTTCGATATTGGATAATATCACTCTTGGCCCAATAAAGTTAAAAAATCAGTCAAGAGAACAAGCAGAAAACAATGCTAAGTTTTTATTAAAACGAATAGGGCTTGAGGAAAAAGCAAATAATTATCCTTCACAGCTTTCAGGTGGACAAAAGCAGCGTATTGCAATTGTACGCGCCCTTGCAATGTCTCCTGATGTTATGCTGTTTGACGAGCCAACCTCTGCACTCGATCCTGAAATGGTTGGAGAGGTACTAGAGGTAATGAAGGAGCTTGCTGCAGAAGGAATGACAATGGTTGTAGTAACACATGAGATGGGTTTTGCAAGAGAGGTTGGCACAAGGGTGCTATTTATGGATGAAGGAAAAATAAAGGAAGAGGCTGCACCAAATGAATTATTTTCAAACCCTAAAAACGAAAGAACAAAGGAATTTCTAAGTAAAGTATTGTAGGAAAACAAACACCATTTGCATATTCAATTTGGTCGCCACGATGCAATGGATATGTGAGCACAGTTTGTTTTTGTTTTCATATGGAGGAATGCTATGTTTTCGCTATTAAAAAACGCTACTGTATATTCACCAAAATATTTAGGAAAAAAGGATATACTGTTTTGCTTAGATAAAATAGTTTCTGTTGAGGATAGCATAAATAGTACATTATTTAAAGATATTGAGGTTATTGATTGCAGTAATAGTATTGTTTTTCCGGGATTTATTGATTTACATGTTCATATAGCAGGTGGTGGGGGTGAAGGTGGATTTAATACCAGAACGTCCTGTGCAGATGCAAAGGACATAATCTCATCTGGAATAACAACAGTTGTTGGAATACTTGGTGCAGATAGTATAACCAGAAGCGTTGCAAATTTGTTTACAACGGCTAAACAGCTTGAACAGCAAGGCCTGTCAACCTATATATATACTGGCTCCTACCAAGTGCCAGTGGTTACTTTGACAGGCAGTATTCAGAGTGATATGGTTTTTATTGATAAGATTATAGGTGTTGGAGAAATATGCTTAGAAGATAATAGGTCCTTTGAACCTACCTTTGATGAAATTTGCACAATAGCTGCCCAAACGAGAAACGGTGCTCTTATCTCAGGGAAGGCTGGTCTTGTTCATTTCCATATGGGAACTGGATTTAATGGGCTTGATTATCTTTTTAGACTAATGAGGGAAACCAGTATTCCTAAAGCACATTTTCTCCCTACACATGTAAATAGAACAAAAGAGCTTTTCAGCCAAGCAACCAGTTACTTGCAAGAAGGCGGATATATTGACCTGACAGCAGGCTTTATACCCTCAAGTGAGGACCCCAATTGTATAGCTACCTATACCGCAATAAAAGAACTGATTGATATTGGTGCAGATATTAGCAGGGTGACAATGAGCTCAGATGCTTATGGTGGTATACCAATTTTTGATAATATGGGGAATGTAATTTCATCTGAAACTGTTAGTACAAAAATACTGTTTGAAGAGCTTAGAATAGCAATAAAGGATTTTGGTGTTGATATTGAAAAAGCAATCTCGATAATAACAAAAAACCCTGCAGAAATTTTAAAAATCAATAATAAAAAGGGGAGCCTTGAGGTAGGCAAGGATGCTGATTGCGTAATATGTGATAAGGACCTGAATATACTAAATGTTTTTGCGATGGGTAAAAAGTATTAATAAATACAAGGCTGATAGTTGTTTAGTTTTATAGTACAATAATAATACATTAAATTGCCTGATACTATCATATAATTAAACATGGAAAAGCTATTGGATTAGTGGGCTATCCAAATTAAGAAGAGGTGGTTGCTGTAAACCTAGACAGATGAAATGTTATAGGTTTTGCATCGCACCTTATTATGGGAGTTGAGAATTTTGGGTAAAGATGTACGTAAATTAGTACTAATATTCCTTGTCATTTTTGCGGTATTCACATGTTTAGTCGTTGCTTCGGAAATAATCAATAACAGACAAATCATTAATACATATCCTGATAAATTACAGATAGCTGTACCTAATGAAGTTACAGTATCAATGCCATCACAAGAGTCCTTTGATTTTCAGAAAAGTAAAGTCACAACATGGATAATTAGACTGTTTCTAAGTTTTGCAGTGCCTGCATTTTTCCTTTTTTCAAAGCTCTCAGCTAGTATCAGGAACTGGGCAAGAGCGAAGGCAAAACGATGGCTGCTAATAATAATCCTATATTTTGTAGTTTACTCAATAATCGAACTCCTAATTTACTTCCCATTAGATCTATATACTGGATTTATACGAATGCATGAATATGGATTATCAAATCAAACTCTTTCCCAATGGCTTGTTGAGATGATAAAAAGCTTTATAGTAAATACTATTATTGCAGCTGCTATTGTTTGGGTACCCTTTCTTATTATTAAGAAGTCACCAAAACGATGGTGGTTTTATTTAGCACTTTTATCAATACCATATATATTATTTCTGTCTTTTATTCAGCCAATCGTAATTGATCCAATGTTTAATGAATATAAGCAAATCGAGGATATTGAGCTTTCTGCTAAGATTGATGGGCTTCTAAATGAAACAACAATTGAAAATTGTCAGGTATTCCAGGTAGACAAAAGCAAGGAAACAAATCAAATGAATGCCTATATGACAGGGGTGCTAAATACAAAAAGAATAGTGCTATGGGATACTACAATTAATTATTTAACAGTGGATGAGGTTCTAGGTGTAGTCGCACATGAAATGGGACATTATTTGATGGGGCATGTGTGGAAGTCGATAGTTATTGGTGGACTTGGAAGTGTTTTTATATTATATTTAGTATATCGATTGTCTAACTGGTTTTTGAAAAAAACTAAAGGTGTATTTGGTTTTAATAAGCTCTCAGATATAGCAGCATTACCGCTAATAATGCTTTCAATAAATATTATGCTGTTTGTTATAACACCAATATCCAATGCATATTCCAGGAGCCTTGAAGTGGAAGCAGACAGATTTGAGATAGAGCTTACCAAAAATAATTTTGCTACAGCAACAGGAACAATCAAGCTCCATCAGCAAAGCTTAACCATGCCTGAACCAGGTTTAATATATATGCTTTGGACATATGACCATCCAACCTTTAAATCAAGGGTTGACTTTGCTAATGAATACAGACCATGGGAAAATGAACAACCATTAAAATATCAAAAATTCATGAAGGAAAATGAACAAACTAAGTAGAATAGTTAGGTCAGAGGTCATTTACTGGAAACGACATTCATTATTAAAAATTATATTCAATTAATAAAACTATTTTGCATAATGAAAGTAGCAAGGCATGAAATAGTTTTATGATAAATTTATAATAAACGATTTGGAGGAAAATGAATTATGGAATTGCTTAAAGGACTTGGAATTATGGATATCTCATTTCTTGTGCCTATAATAATAGTTGTTGTTGTACTTATTATTATTGCAAAGATAGCCAAGAAAATATTTAAGTTTGCATTGCTTATCGCTGTAATAGCGCTTGCTGCAACGGTATATATGAATCTTCCTGAATTCGAGGTGGCAGATGGTACTGCAACCCTTGAATTATATGGCAAACAGCATAGTGTAAGCGTAAAGGATACCAAGATAGTTACTGAAGAAAAGGATGGAGATACTAAGACAGTTTTGGTTTCAGGAACTACTCGTATCGAATTGCCCTTTAGTAAGGACTTTGCTGATAAGTTCATTATGGAAAAGCTAAAGGGAGAAAAATAATTATTGTGGAAACTATAGGAAGAATTCACTCGCTTGAAACATTTGGTACTGTTGATGGGCCTGGTATTAGGTTTGTTGTTTTTTTGAAGGGCTGTCCTTTAAAGTGTAAATACTGCCATAACAGAGATACCTGGAGTGCTGAGGGTGCAAGGCTATATACTCCAGAAGAGGTTATGACTGAAATCAGAAAATATAGAAGTTTTATTGATTCCTCCAAGGGAGGTATCACAGTAAGCGGTGGTGAAGCCCTTATCCAGCCGCAGTTTATTAAGAAGCTATTTATAAAGTGTAAGGAGGAGGGTATTCACACAGCAGTTGATACCTCTGGATATGTAAATATTGAGGATGTTAAGGAAGTGCTTGAATACACTGACTTGGTTCTGCTTGATTTAAAGCATGCAGATGCCCAAAAGCACAGAGCTCTAACAGGTGTTGGAAATACTAAAATACAGCGTTTTACTCAGTATTTAAGTGATATAAATAAACCTGTATGGATTAGGTATGTTTTAGTACCAGGATATACAGATGATGAGATTGATTTGATAGCAGCATATGAGTATCTGAAGAAGTTTAAAAACATTGAAAAAATTGAGGTGCTATCATACCATTCAATGGGCAAAACAAAATGGGACGAGCTGTGTGTTGAGTATCCTTTAGAAGGTGTACCAGAGCCAACTAGTGAGCAGGTTGAGAGGGCGCAAAATATATTGATGACAGGGCAGACTACATAAATGGATACGCCATCCGCAGGGCATGATTTGATTATAGATTTATTTTATATAATTTATTTCACACTTTGAACCATGAGTAAGACCCGCAGCTTATCAACAACTCAATTCTTGTTATTTTAGTCTTATAAGGGTATAATATTGATATAAATTTGACTATCAGGAGTGAGAAATTTGAGTACAATAATTAAGTCATCAAGTGAGCTTCGGAAAAATTATAACAGTATCGCTGATATTTGCCGTAAAACGAAAACACCTGTATTTTTAACCAGAAACGGCGTCGGTGATACGGTTATCATGGATATGGAAACATACAACCGACGGGAGGATGATTTGGCGACAGCCGAGCGTTTGCTTGCGACGGAACGTTCTCGTCTGCTTGGAAATCAAGGATATACAGTTGATGAGTTCGAAAAAAACATGAGGGAAGCAATTGACAGGAGAGCGGTGCATGGAAAGCAATGAAAAGGCATATCAGGTAATTATTGCATCCGATGCAAGTGACAGAATGTATGAGCATTTTGAATTTTTAGCACGTGTCAGCGTTAATGCAGCAAATAATCTGTTGGATGGATTGCTTAAAGATATTCGAAATCTCAAAACCGATCCGTTCCGTTATCCTGTGTATAACCGTCCACATCTTACAGTCGGCAAATACCGTTATATATTATCAAACAAAAGGTACCGAATTGTTTATCAGATTATTGGAAAGCAAGTGTTTGTGGACGATATACAGAATTGTCGGCAAGATGATGACAAGAGCATCTTAAACAAATAATTGTAAATCTTATTGAGAGGCGCTATCCCTTGTGGGACAATGCCTCTTTTTAAATACACTATCACAGAAGCTATGAACAGTGGGAGAACCCACATACCTCTTTAAACCATGAGAATTCTGTTACGGAATATATGCCAGGCACAAATTCTTATGACAATTCACCAAAATTGATTCGGGCTGCCAATCCCCATACGAGGACTAATACTCACACCTGGCTAATGTACCATGTCAGGTTTGCACTGTGCTTAAAAAGCTTAGATTAAAAAAATAATCAATAAAATGAGCAATACAGTAGCGGGGAAATCCAAATATTAGCTTAAAATGATGGAATATTCAGTAGAATACGAGACTCGTGTTACTTAAATTAGTATTGCCTCTGGAAGTTTTATATAATATAAGTGCGATAATTTGAATATTTATGCCTGCCATGTGAATGATATTGTTGTTTGGTAAAGGTGATGTTGGAGGCTGAAATAAAGCATATTTGTGTTTAGAATGCATTTGTAATATGGAAAAATATTGTGTAGAATATAAATGATGGCAAAGCAATTCCTTTTATTAAAAAAATACAGTTATTTGGGGGTTAGTGTGAAAAAGAAAGTTGCCTTTTTATTGTGCCTATTAATTTTTTTCATAGTGTTTACTGTACGTGCAAAAGTAAGTGATTTGCATAATAATTTAACTGAGAATCATAAGTATTTATCTGATGGTTCATTAAATGAAGGCCAGAAGGATTTACCAAAGACCGGAACGACTAATGACATTGAACAAAAAATATTGGTAACTGAATCAGAGCAATACAAAAAGGCTGTAAAATATATTGAAGAGAAGCATTATCCACAAGCAATGGGAATTTTAGCAGATTTGTCAGATTACAAAGATGCAAAGAGTTTACTTGAGCAATTGCGTTACATAATAAACGGTTCTTATATCAGTAATGGTATTTGGGCAGTGGCTGCCATAACATCCGATGGTGGAGTACGAGTGGCATATGAGCATAAAGATGATAGCAATTTTTCTTTAGCTAATTCGTGGAAAAATATTAAATCAATCTCGGCTAGAGGTGGGGAATCTATTGAGGGATTAACTAACGAGGGAAAAGTAATCACAACAAGTCCTATTACGAAAGAAGAGTTACTTAGTTCAAAAGTCCCGGCTAATAATGCTATGGCAAATGTTGTTGAATCAATTTTCAACTGGAGTAATATAAAATCCTTTCAGACATTCTATCCTCAGTCGGCTGTTGCACTTACCAATGAAGGGACAGTATATGCAGCCTATCCCTATTATTCAGATGGCACAGTAAAACTAAAAGACTGGGAAAATATCTTATCAGTTGCTGATGGCAGAGGCTATGTGGTTGGAATAAGGAAAGACAGAACCGTGTTAAGTAATAATTATGATTATTCCGGTAATATAGATACTTCACAATGGAAGAATATAGTTGCAATATCCGCAGGAACATCGGTTATAGGCTTAAAAGAGGACGGAACAGTAGTGTCAACAGGCCTGAACAGGTTTGGAGAAGGAAATACATCACATTGGGAAGATATCATTGCCATATCTACTCGCGGAAGCTGCACACTTGGCTTAAAAAGAAATGGCACTGTGGTAGCAGCCGGTACGAATACGTATGGTCAAATGGATGTGGAAAACTGGACAGATATTGTAGCTATTGCTGCGGGAGAGTATTTTTCAATCGGACTTAAGTCTGATGGTACTATGGTTTTAGCTGGAGATTGTGGTCATAGTGGTGCTAAAACGCCAGATTTATCAGGCATGAAAGGGCTATATGTACCACAGATCAGTAAACAAAAATAAATCCAGCAGTAATTAGCTAAGATTTCAATTACATAATTATTAATAAGTATGGAGGTAATAAAAATTACAAAAATATTAATTATTGAGGATGATATTGCCTTAAACAATGGCATTGCTCTTGCCCTTAAAAATGATAACTACATATTTGAGCAGGCATACACACTTAGCGAAGCAAAAATAAAAATATCCCAGCAGGCTTTTGAGCTTTTAATATTAGATATTAATTTGCCCGATGGAAACGGTTTAACCTTTCTTTCTGACCTCCGCAAGAGGACTGCAATACCTATTATTTTACTAACTGCCAATGATTTGGAGACTGATGTGGTAACAGGTCTTGAATTAGGAGCGGACGATTACATCACAAAACCCTTCAGCCTTATGGTGCTGCGGGCAAGAGTCAATACTCAGCTTCGCAAAACTCAGAATTTCAAACAGAATATTGTACAGGTAGATGACTTAATATTTAATTTTGACACAATGGAGTTCACCAAGGGAGGAAGGTCCTTGGAGCTTAGTAAGACCGAGCAGAAGCTACTGCGTATTTTAGTTGAAAGTAGGGGAATCACACTTAGTAGAGCCGACCTTGTGGACAGAATTTGGACAGACGGTGCCGAGTATGTAGATGAAAATGCGCTTTCTGTCACTATTAAACGGCTAAGAGACAAAATAGAAGGTACACCAGCTAAACTAAAATATATAAAGACTGTTTATGGAATTGGTTATACATGGGCGGTGAAATAATGAACAGTATGAACATAATCTGCATTACCATTGCAGTGTTAGCCACAGTAGCTGCTGCTGTGGTAATTATGTGGAATAGGAAGAATACAAAGAACACTATTGCTACGCTAAGTAAAATGCTAGATGCTGCTATTGATTCTAACTTTACCGAGAATAGTTTTGATGAATCCACCTTATCTGCGCTAGAAACCAAACTCAGCAGATACCTTTCACAATGTTCGACTTCCTCCAGAAATCTGCTTGTGGAAAAGGAAAAAATAAAAACCTTAATTTCAGATATCTCCCATCAAACTAAAACCCCTATTTCAAATATTCTGCTCTATGTGCAGCTACTTGGTGAACATGAGTTAGATGAGGAAGATAGCATATGTGTAAAGGCACTGTCAGCACAGGCTGAAAAGTTGAACTTTCTCATTAGTGCTTTAGTAAAGACCTCCAGACTTGAAACGGGGATTATATCTGTAGCACCAAAGCAGGAGTCCATACAACAGTTGCTTATGGTCGTGACAGAACAAATCAGACCAAAAGCACAAGCAAAAAACATCACAATACTATTACAACCTACAGCAGATACTGCTTATTTCGACCTTAAATGGACAACTGAAGCTATATATAACATTGTTGACAATGCTGTAAAGTACACTCAAGAGGGCGGACAAATAAAAATAAGTTCTGTTACATACGAATTATTCCTTAGGGTTGATATTACAGATAATGGTATAGGTATTAGCGAAGACGAGCACAGTAAAATATTTTCACGGTTTTATCGTTCCCAAAGGGTCAGTGAACAAGAAGGTGTTGGTATTGGTCTGTTTTTAGCAAGAGAGATTCTATGTGCACAGGGAGGATATATTAAGGTACAGTCTGAGCTTGGTAAAGGCTCAACCTTTTCGGTGTTTCTTCCGAGAACAAATTGAAATCTTTCAAATTGAAATCTTTCAGAACTGTTAGATTTTAGAAATATTGTGGAAAGATTGTTATGGTATAGTCTGTATTGTAGGCAATTGCGATACAGACTTTACTTTTTGGAGGAAACTTTTATGACAATACTTAAAACAAAGGAACTAAAAAAATATTATGGTAGTGGTGACACTGCTGTTCATGCGCTAGATGGTGTTGACCTCGCCGTGGAAAACGGAGAATTTGTTGCAATAGTAGGGACCTCAGGCAGCGGAAAATCAACTCTTTTACATATGCTAGGTGGGCTTGACCGTCCAACAAGCGGTACTGTAACTGTGGATGGTAAGGAGATTTTTTCTCTTAAAGATGAGGAACTTACTATCTTCCGTAGACGAAAAATTGGATTTGTGTTTCAAAATTATAATTTGGTACCTGTTCTGAATGTTTATGAAAACATTGTTCTTCCCATACAATTAGACGGAAACAGACCTGATACTAAATATGTTGACCAAATTATCAAAACACTTGGTTTGGAAAGCAAGCTTAATAACTTGCCAAACAATCTTTCGGGCGGACAGCAGCAACGTGTGGCTATAGCCCGTGCACTTGCATCAAAGCCTGCCATCATTCTTGCTGATGAGCCTACTGGAAATCTTGACAGTAAAACCAGTCAGGATGTACTGGGACTGCTCAAGGTCACTAGCGAAAAATTTAGTCAGACTATTGTTATGATTACTCACAATGTGGAAATTGCTCAGTTGGCAGATCGCGTTATCCGCATTGAGGACGGAATAATTGTAGGTGGTGAGTGCAAATGATAAAAGTGCAAAATGGAAAAGCAATTCGAAACCTTGCTGACAAAAGCTTTAGGGCAAATAAAACTCGCAATCTGATTGGGATTATAGCAATTGCACTTACAGCTGTACTTTTTACAACACTTTTCACACTAGGGATTGGCACTGTTGAGAGCATGCAAAAGGCAACTATGCGTCAGGCTGGCGGAGACGGTCACGGTATGCTTAAACACATTACTGATGAGGAATTCAGCAGAGTAAAAGACCATAAGCTCATAAAAGAAATTGCTTATAATCGTATGCTTTGCGATGATTTGGAAAACGAAGAGTTTTTGAAGCGTAAGGCTGAGCTGTGGCATAGTGATGATGTGGGTCTTAAGCTTCGATTTTGTGAACCTACAAGCGGACATAAGCCTGTGGCGCAAAACGAAATCATAGCAGACACCAAGACCTTACAGCTGATGGATATTCCTTTAGAGGTAGGAGCTCCGATTACATTAAAGCTTAACATTAGAGGAAAGATAGTTGAACGCCATTTTATTCTAGCTGGATGGTGGGAAAGTGACCCAGCATTTATGGTAGGATTGATATTTACCTCCCGTGCCTATGTGGATGCCCATATAGATGAATTGAAAAATACATATAATCAGGATTCCTCTATCACGGGTATTATTGATGCCTATATAATGTTTAAAAACAGCCTTGATTTAAGGGGAAAGCTTGATACTGTTATTGTAGATAGCGGATATTCCCTGAATGAAAATGATGTAAACTTTATGGACAGCAATGTAAGCTGGGCTTATATTTCCACCAATTTCGGTATGGACCCAGGTACGCTGATTGCACTGATTTCTGGCTTAATGCTTATCACATTTACAGGCTATCTCATTATATTTAATATTTTTCAAATTTCCATCCTTCGAGATATCAGATTTTATGGTCTGCTAAAAACTATTGGCACAACCAAGAGACAGCTACGAAGAATAATACGCAGACAGGCATTGCTGCTTTCTGCCATAGGAATACCAATAGGATTAATTGGGGGCTTTTTCTCAGGAAAATCCCTTGTGCCACTTATATTAAATGCTTCAGAATTTGCGGGAATAACTGTGGAGATATCGCCGAGTCCTACCATATTTATTGGTGCTGCACTATTTGCCTTTGTCACAGTGCTTATAAGTACCTTCAAACCAGCCAGAATAGCGTGTTCAGTATCACCTGTGGAAGCAGTGAGATATTCTGACGGAACTACAAAGAATAGCAGTAAACTAAAGAAGTCTACAAATGGAGCAAAAATGCCTCGTATGGCACTATCCAATTTAGGACGGAACAAAAAGCGTACAGTTATCGTAATCCTCAGCTTGTCTCTAAGCCTTGTGCTACTAAACACAGCATTTACGCTGTCTCGAAGCATTGATATGGATAAATATCTATCCAAATTTGTTGATACTGATTTTCTGATTGCTCATGCAGATTACTTTAGAAATGATTTCTATGGCCTAGAAAATCAAACTACTGAGAGCTTTATTGAGTCGGTGAAGGATCAGCCCGGCTTTGAGGAGGGTGGACGCCTATACGGCGGACAATGGGAAATGTTCACTGTAGAGGATAAAAAGAATACAACACAGGTTTATAACATTGATGAAAAGGGTAATTTTATCGCGTCTGTATATGGTCTTGAGACTTTACCATTTAATAGATTAGAACTGATAGACGGTGAGCTTGATGATGAAAAGCTGGCTAGCGGTAAGTATATTTTAGAGGGAATTCACTTAGACGATAATAATGTACCTGAGATTGCGGGTAAGCATTTTGAGGTTGGAGATAAGATCATACTCCATAACTATAAAGGGACGTCAGAGAGATATGATGGCAGAGAGTATACCACTCAGGAGTTTACTGTGCTTGGTCATATTGCTATCAAAACATATACCAATTCTGATCGCCATAAAAGTTTCTACAGCTTTTACCTTCCGGCGGATATCTACAAAACCTTGGTGGTTCAGCCTGTCGTAATGAGCTATGCTTTTAATATTTCAGAGGATAAGGAAGCAGAGATGGAGAGCTTTTTACAAAGCTACACTGACAAGGTAGAGCCTCTCATGAATTACACCTCAAAGTTTACATCACTCAACGAGTTTTCTGGCATGCGTACTATGTTTATCACGATTGGTGGCACACTTAGCTTAATAATTGGCTTGATTGGCATACTAAACTTTATTAATAGTATTCTCACTAGCATTTTAACTCGCCGCAAGGAATTTGCTATGCTTCAAAGCATAGGTATGACAAAGAAACAGCTACGGAGAATGCTTATATTTGAAGGCACTTATTATGCTATTGGAACAGGTGTGTTCTCACTTGTTTTTGGAGTGGTATTTTCGCTGATGATTGTTAAATCCTTATGTGACTTACTATGGTTCTTCAGCTATAATTTTATCCTGTGGCCACTTTTGGTTGTACTACCATTAATATTTGTACTTGGAGTGGTTATTCCATTGGTATCACATATGATGACTGACAAGCAAAGCATTGTGGAAAGACTCAGAGAGGTGGAGTAGAATAAATATGACTCAAAAAGGTTAAAAGAGCAACGAAAAGCTCGATTAGTAATATGCTGAAGTATTAGGTTAAGTACAAGTGTTTAGTTCTGTTTCTTTGAGAATGTTATTATGAAAAATATATAAATCTCAGGTCTTTAGTTCCGAGGGCATCAACTTTCATTGGTTGATACCCTTTTCTTGTGCGCCCAGCATGGGCGCTTACTAACACCAAATTATTTAACGTATCCCTTCATTGCAGCTGCTGTACTAATTATTTCATTTATTTTTATCATTAATTCCTCAACATTTTGTAAGTTTGCATTTGCCATAGCATTTGCCTCCTCAGAGCTTGCAGCAGTCTCCTCACTCACTGCAGCAATCTTATTAGTACTATCAATAATTGACTCATTAGATTTTACGATAGTTTCTATTTGGCAATTAACTTCTTTAACATTACCTGATAATTTACTTGTATTATCACTTATGTTATTATAGATATTTTTTGAACTAACAATTAATTCATTTTGCTCTTGATTTGCATTTTTCATGCTATGTATTTGTTCTACACAGTTTTTTACGGTATCATTTAGTTCATTAATAATTGTATAAATCTTAGTTGAAGAATGTTTGCTCTGGTCAGCAAGCTGTCGAATCTCATCTGCAACAACTGCAAATCCTTTTCCAGCTTCCCCTGCTCTTGCCGCTTCAATAGATGCATTTAGTGAAAGTAGATTGGTTTGTGCACTTATATCCGAAATAATTGTTGTTATCCCTAATATTTCAGATGTTTTACTCTCCAGCTCTGCCATTTGTTCTTCCACCTTGAGGCTTCTTTCATTTACAATTTCAGCCTTATCATTAAGCAGGTTTATAGCTCTTAAGCCCTCATTTACATCATTTGTAGAGTAGTTAGATAATTCTCCCATTTGTTTTGATAGCTCCGAAGTAATATGAATTAATTCTCTTATTTTTTCGGTCGAGTCTGACTGTTGCGTCATATTTTCAGAAGTGCTTTGAGCACCTTTAGAAATTTCTTCAATTGCACTGCTGACCTGACCTATTGAAATACTAAATTTAGCCATAAAGTTTTTTACTTCTCTTGCATTTGAATCCAAAAGATTGGCAGCCTCTAATGTTTTTGATAGAATTTCCTCTTGTTTTTGCTGCTGTATCTTTATACTATCAATTTTATCAAAGCATAGTTTGTTAGATAGCTTAGTAGAAAGTATTATAGCTATACCAAATAATAAAATTGCTGCAAACTGAATAGTTAATTCTGTAGTTGCTTTAGAATCTACATTTTCCCAAAATAAACTTTGTATTATTACTGCCATATTAAGAACAAAAACAAATGAGTAGCTAAATACTGTTAACTTTAAGTCGAAATAAAGCAGATACATTACTATAATAGGAAATATATATACAAATGCAAGCCTTGTACTAGCTGTAGTAAGTGCAATTGAGTATACAATTAAATATCCTACCATTGTCACGTATTTAATTTTTTTGTTTGCTGAATTTTTAATGTACATAAAAAGTGCAATGGATAACGGAATAATTACCGAAGCAGAAAATATAATTATATACTGCAAACTTCTATTTCCCTTAAAATACTCAGCTATATAACCAAATACTAAAAACATACTAAGAATAGTATTTATTATTAATACTACCTTGTTAGTCAAATGCTCATTATCGATTCCTATCATTTTTTTCTCCTCTGAAATAAAGTATAACAATATATTACCATTATATAAAAAATATACAATTACTATAAACCATTTTTATCTAAAAAAGTATATTAATAGTTTGAAACAGCATTTAGCAAGGTGCTGTTGCAACATCATATTTTGTTTATATACCATTTAATAAATAATTAAATTAAAAGTATTAAATTTTCAATAATTTGGACAAGATAACTATTGAAGATTTAGTGCTTTTTTTATTTTAAAAAATTCAGAAAATATGGTGGTATACATATGAATGTATATTTTGTTATTATAGTAATCTTGATATTAATCTTAATTACTGTGACTCTGATAAAAATCAAAACGCGACATACCTTTGAGTTTCAAATAGAGGATGTTGTCTTATGTTTGGATGATCTGGTAAGGCATGCTGGGAACCTGGCAAAATCACAGGAAACAGTCAAACAAAAAAATGCTGTAAAAAGAATAACCCAAAGACTTGATATAAAGTTTAAGGATATACTTTTAACTTATGAAAAATTTAATACTGATGTTTCAGCTTCTTTTCCAATCCCTCCAGCAGCAGAGTGGTTGCTTGATAATTTCTATATTATTGAGGAACAAAAAAATATAATAATAAAGGAATTAGGGGAGGTAAGACAAGCATTACCAGTAATAGCTGATGGGGCGTATGCTGGTTTTCCTAGAATATATGCTCTAGCTATTGAAATTGTTTCTCATATTGATGGAAATGTAAATGAAAAGCTAATAAAGGATTTTATTACCGCATACCAGAGATATGCTTTTTTATCTATTGAGGAGCTATGGATGCTTACATTGATGGTCAAAGCTGCTCTGATGGAAAAGCTTTGGGTAGTTTGTGAGAAGATGAAGGTAATTCGTCAAGACTGGTACAAAGCAGAGCAAATGGTTGATATTGTTAAAAAAAACAGCGAGGACTGTGATGCTTTCAGAGAACATATTAATGAGCTAGATGAGTTGACTCCAGCATTTGTAGAATTCCTAATCAAGAAACTTAGAAAAAAAGGAACAAAAACACTCTGGATGATAGATTGCCTTGATAGCATTCTTACTCAAAAAAGCACTACTACTGATAACTTCATATCAATAGATCATTACAACCAGGCAGTTACTCAGGTATCTATAGGAAATGTAATAAATAGTTTCCGTATACTTTCCGGCTTTGATAGTACAGTGTTGTTTGAAGAGTTAAGCGAGGTTGAGAGAATACTAAAACAAGACCCTAGTGGTGTATATTCCAAAATGGATTTTAATTCAAGAAACCAATACAGGAATACTATAGTAAAGTTAGCAAGTAAACGTAAAACAACAGAAATTAATATTGCACTGCTTAGCTATAAACTTGCAAAAAAGGCTTATGATAGTGATAATGAATTATCTCCTCATAATCATGTTGGTTATTATCTTATTGGAAAAGGACAAAAAGAGCTATTAGAAAGGTTGGAGCCCAAATCAAAGACTTCCACTCAAAACACTGCATCTATACGGAAAAACTCTGTTGATGCTTATATTTTATCAATTAGTATACTTTCTATAGTTATTGCAGCGCTTCCATTTGTATATAGCTTAGTAAAAGCACCAAATGCATCAAAATTACTTTTAATATTATTAGTAATATTAAGTATAATTCCTGCTAGCGAAATAGTTATCACAATTATTAATAGCTGTATAAGTTGTTTTGTACCACCCACTAGATTTCCTAAGCTTGAGTTCAAGGGGGGAATACCACAGGACTATTCAACTATGGTAATTGTACCGACACTAGTTCCAAATGTTAAAAGAACACTATCCTTAATAGATAATCTAGAGGTTTTCTATCTGGCAAATAGATGCCAGAATATATACTTCTCTTTGGTTGGCGATTTTAAAGACGGGAATGAGGAAATATCTTCTGAGGATGAAGAGATTGTGGGAGCAGCTTTAAAAAGGATTGAAGAGTTAAATAATAAATATGCTTCGAAGGATTCTCCAATATTTTATTTCTTCTGCCGTGGAAGACAATTTAATTCAAAACAAGGTAAATGGATGGGCTGGGAGAGAAAAAGGGGAGCAATTATAGAATTCAATAGAATGCTCCGTGGAAACAGTAATACTAGTTTCATATACCATAGCACAGATTTTAGTGCTTTACCCTATATAAAATATATAATTACCTTAGATGCCGATACTCAGCTACCGCTAGAAACAGCGAAGCAACTGGTTGGGACAATTTCCCATCCCCTGAACAAGGCAGTTTTTGATGATGAAAAAGGTGTTGTTACAGAGGGCTACGGCTTATTGCAGCCTAGAATTGATGTAAATATAGAAAGTGCAAGTGTGTCATTATTTACAAAAATATTTGCAGGACAGGGTGGAATAGATCCATATACCACCACTGTTTCAGATGTGTATCAAGATGCCTTTGGAGAGGGTATTTTTACTGGTAAAGGAATATATGACATTGACATTTTTCAAAAGGCACTGGACAATGTTATTCCAGAGAATACAGTTCTGAGCCATGATCTGCTTGAGGGCAGCTATTTGAGAACGGGTTTAGTTACAGATATTGAACTGATAGATGGGTACCCTGCAAAGTATAATTCCTTTATGATGAGGTCACATCGCTGGACAAGAGGGGACTGGCAGCTAATACAATGGATATTCGGTAAGAGTCCAATATCCAAATTGTCCAAATGGAAAATTATAGATAATCTTAGAAGAAGCCTTCTCTATCCAGTACTTGCAATTATATTAATACTAAGCTTATCAGTGCTAAAGGACAGAAGTATTGGGTGGATAGCTTTAATTTTAATTACTTTGTGCTCACCAGTGCTTAGCTATTTTGTGCAGTTTATTTTTGTAGGAAGCTATAGGATATATATCGCTAAGCGAAGTACCACTATTATTACCGGGATTAAGGCTATGCTTATACAGCTTGGATTAATACTGGCATTTGCACCATACCAAGCCTTTTTAATGGCAAATGCAATTACTAAAACCTTAATGCGTGTATTTGTAACAAAGAAAAACCTACTTGAGTGGGTAACAGCAGCTGATATGGAACTGGCACTCAAAAACGATTTGCTTAGCTATTACAGAAGAATGTGGTTTTCACCTGTATATGGGGCAGTAATTCTGTTGCTTTGCGTAAGCTTTAGGACAGTGTATATCTGGTTTGGCGGAATTGCTTTTATTTTATGGGCTTTGGCACCGTGGCTTGCCTATTATATAAGCAAACCCGTTAGTAGCCCAAAAGGTGTGCTTAGCAGCGAAGCGTTAAATGAACTCAGGCTACTGGCAAGAAAAACCTATTGCTATTTTGATGAGTTTGCAGGGTCTGAAGAGAATTACCTCCCTTCTGATAATTATCAAGTTGAACCATACAAAGGAGCAGCTCATAGAACATCTCCCACTAATATAGGGCTGCTATTGGTATCCAATTTAGCAGCTAGAGACATGGGTTATATCAATACACTAGAAATGTTAAAGAGAATTGAGAATACAATTAATACCATAGAAAAAATGGAAAAGTGGAATGGACATCTTTTTAATTGGTACAATACAACAACCCTAAAAGTGCTGTCGCCTAGATTTATATCTACAGTAGATAGCGGTAATTTCGCAGGTTACTTAATGCTGCTGATAGAGGGCTTACAACAATATGAGCAGAGACCAATTTATGATGAAGCTGCGATAGATGGTTTTTTTGACTTATTAGAGCTATGTAACATAGAAATAAATAAAGAAAAGCCCTATTTTGATATTGAGAGGCTAAAAGGGCTGGTTCAGGAAAGTAATAATATAGCTAACGATAATGAAAAGGAGAAGATAGCTAAGACAAAATTTGCTCAGATTAGCTTGAACGTTCTTGCTGAAGCAATATCAAAGTCTCTGAATGAATTTATAAATAGAAATAAAATGGGCTATTGGACTCAGAAACTAGCAACTCAAATTAATGCTTATCATACAGAATTAGAGAAATATGGAGAAGGACTATTTTTTGGCTTGAAAGAAATTCAAGAGGTAAGTGTATGGGCTCAAAAGCTAAGAAACAGAATTCAAGGCTTAGTAGATAATATGCACTTTAAAAGCTTATTTGATGAGAGTAGAAATTTATTTACCATAGGCTTTAATGTTGATGAAGGGCATGCTAGTAAATCATACTATGACCTTTTTGCATCAGAGGCTAGGCAGACTAGCCTTTTAGCAATAGCCAAGGGTGAAGTGGGAAAGCAGCATTGGTTCAAGCTGGGAAGAAAGCTTATAAGAGTAAATGGAAATAAAGGTCTTGTGTCCTGGACAGGTACAATGTTTGAGTATTTAATGCCAAGATTGCTGGTAAAGAGCTACCCTAATACACTTATAGAAAAAACCTATGAGTTTGTAGTCAAAACCCAAATAAACTATGGATTAAGCAGAAATATACCCTGGGGAATTTCAGAATCCTGCTACCATGCTTTTGATATATCACTTAATTATCAGTATAGGGCATTTGGTGTGCCGCAGTTAGGACTAAAGCGAGGATTGGTAAATGATTTGGTTATAGCTCCTTATGCTACAGTTATGGCTATAGATATTGCACCAAATGAGTGCTTTGATAATATAAAAAGACTAAAGCAGCTTGGAGCTGAGGGAAGCTACGGTTTATATGAGGCTGTAGATTTTACAAGCTCAAGACTTAATGAAGGTCAAAAATGTTTATTGGTTAAAAGCTATATGGTACACCATCAGGGTATGAGCATGTTAGCCTTTGTAAATTTCTTTAAAGAAAATATAATGCAGACCAGATTTCATGAAAATCCACAAATTAAGGCTATTGATTCGCTTTTACAAGAAAAATTCCCAGAAGAGGTATCTATTTCTAAGGGGTATAGTGAGCAGCCTTCGTTTGAAATACGAAAACAAGCAAATAATGAAGAAACTGTAATAAGAAAATACTCAGAGGTAACGCCAATTCCCAATATTCACATCCTTACAAATGGTAACTATAATTTAGCGCTCACAGAAAAGGGCTCTGGTTATGGAAGGTGTAATGGAGTAGCTGTATATAGATGGATAAATGATTATATGCAAAGTAGTGGAGCCTTCATATTTCTAAAAAATGTAAACTCAAATGATTATTGGTCAACTACCTACAATCCTACAAATACTGAACCAGAGTTTTACAAGGTAATATACTCACCACACAAGGCTGAGTACATTCGTCGAGAAGGAAACATTGAGACAAATATGGAGGTCATAATAAGCACTGAGGATAACACAGAAATTAGAAGAGTAAGTATTTATAATCATAGTAATTCAAAAAGAGTAATTGAGCTTACTAGCTATATGGAAGTAGTACTTGCTCAGCCGGAAGCTGATTTGGCTCACCCTGCCTTTAGTAAGCTTTTTGTCAGAACTGAATATATAAATGAGTATAATGGGCTGCTTGCAATGAGAAGAAAAAGGGATGATGTTAAGCAAACTACCTGGGGATATCATTCAGTATCTACTAATGGAGATGTTCAGGGTAGGATAGAATATGAAACCGACCGTTCTGAGTTTATAGGTAGAAAAAGGAGTCTTGCTTCACCTAAGGCAATGGAACCAGATCAACCCTTGTCAAATTCTGTAGGATCAGTATTAGACCCTATTTTTAGTCTGAGAATTAGAGTAAGTATTGATGCTGGAGATAGTGCTGTGGTTAACTTTTGTATTGGCTCGTGTGATACCAGGGAAATTGCAATAAGCACTCTCGAAAAATATAGCGATGCTACAGCAGCTGAGAGAGTTATTGAGATGGCATGGACTAGGAGTATTGTAGAAGCCGGCTTTATAAATATCAGTGCTAGTGATGAAAGGGCATATTTAAGACTATTGCCTAAGCTCCTATATGGAATTGATAGAAGAGAACAGTCGGAATACCTTCTGAAAAATACACTTAGCCAAGCTGACCTGTGGCCCTTTGGGATATCTGGCGATTTACCAATAGTATTATTTACAATTCAAAGCAGAGATAGCTTTGAAGAACTTCAATGGGTATTAAAACTGCATGATTATTATAGGTTTAAGGGAGTAACTTTTGACCTGGTTTTATTGATTACTCAAGAAGAATCCTATAATCAGCCTATTTTTGAAATGCTTAGAGATATGACTGTTTCTGGACGCTCCTGTGAGTATTTAGATAGAAGAGGTGGAATATATATCAGGAAAGCTCAGCAAATGAATTTGGAGCAAAAGAATCTCTTATATGCTTGTGCAAAGGTTATAATTGATGCTGATGGAGGCATTGCTGACTTGCTTGAAGAGGAAAATAATTTTGAGGAGAAACAAACTACAAACGAGTTTGAACAAGGAAATGATAAAATAGCAGCTAATGAGGAATACCACCAAAAATACCAGCATTGGGACAGTAATAAACCTATTGGAGATGAGAATATCTCCAATATTGCAGATAATCTACAGTTCTTTAACGGAATTGGTGGATTTTCAAAGGATGGAAATGAATATGTAATTTGCTTAAAGGAGGGGATGAAC
Source organism: Bacillota bacterium (assembly GCA_023441625.1). Taxonomy (GTDB): domain Bacteria; phylum Bacillota; class Clostridia; order Acetivibrionales; family DSM-1351; genus Ruminiclostridium. The sequence continues at coordinate 6,044 of JAEZOA010000103.1, read as the reverse complement.
ACTCCTGCACCTTGGGCTAATGTTATCTCAAACGATAAATTTGGATTTTTGTGTACAGAATCAGGAGGAGGATATACCTGGCATCAAAATAGTAACCAAAATAAACTAACATCTTGGATTAACGATCCAGTACTAGATATACCTTCAGAAATTATATATTTACATGATGCCGAAAGTGATAATACATGGACTTGCACTCCTTCACCAGTAAGGGAGCCCGAGCCTTATATTATACGACATGGTTTTGGTTATACAAGCTTTTTACACAAAAGCCATGGCCTTGAACAGGAGCTTGTTCAGTTTGTTGCTGTTAATTCCAATGTGAAGATTAGTGTCGTTAAGCTGAAAAATACTACAGAAAAAGAGGTTTCTCTTGATATTGCATATTACATGAGACCTGTGCTAGGTATTGAGGCTAGTCAGACCTCACCGTATATTGTTACAAGCTTTGATGCCGATTTTAATGCTCTGTTTATTGAAAATATTTACAGCTCCGACTTTAGAGGTTTATTAGCATTTCTTTCATGCTCAGAAGAAAATATAAGCTATACTGGACAAAGACTTGAATTCATAGGAGAAAAATTTAATTTTTCACAGCCTCAGGGTATGAAAAAAGATTTAAATGGGACAGTAGGTGCAGGTCTTGACCCTTGTGCTGTAATTAAAACACATGTGAATATTCTACCTGAAGCTACTAAGCAAATAGTGTTTTTATTTGGACAAGATAGCAATGAAAGCTCAAAGGTTCAAATATCAAAATTCAGAGATATAAATTATGTGCAGGGAGAATTAAAGAGAGTAAAGGAAAGCTGGCATAAAAAGCTCAAGCAAATACAGGTTAATACTCCTGACTCATCCATGAATATTCTTCTTAATGGATGGCTTCAGTATCAAGTGCTCTCCTGCAGAATTTGGGCTAGAACAGGGTTCTATCAAGCGGGGGGTGCTTTTGGGTTTCGCGACCAATTACAGGATGTGATGTCAATGGTATATACATTGCCTGAAATTACAAAAAATCAAATATTTCTCCATTGCAGACATCAGTTTATTGAGGGAGATGTACAGCATTGGTGGCATAATCAGAAAAATAATGGTATTAGAACTAGATATTCAGATGACCTGCTTTGGTTACCATACGTAACTTGTGATTATATAAATGCCACTGGAGATTATGAAATTTTAAATATAAATGAAAGCTATTTAAAGTCTGACTTATTAACTGACAATGAGCATGAGAGGTATGAAATTCCACAAGTGGCTGATGTGGAAGGTTCGGTTTATGAACACTGTATAAAGGCAATAGACAAAGGATTAAAATTTGGTGTTCATGGCATTCCATTAATGGGTGGTGGAGACTGGAATGATGGTATGAACTTGATTGGTGCTCAGGGAAAGGGTGAAAGTGTATGGCTGGGATGGTTTTTGTATTGTGTTTTGCAAAAGATGATTCCTATTTGTATTCACATGGGGGATAATGAAAGAGCCGATTCATATAAGGCTCATGCCACTAGAATAATTGATGCAATTGAAAAAGAGGCCTGGGATGGAAGCTGGTATAGAAGAGCTTATTTTGATAATGGGACTCCATTGGGCTCTATTAAAAATGAAGAAGGAAAGATTGACTCTCTATCACAATCCTGGGCAGCAATTTCAAAAGCTGCAAAGAGTAGCAGAGTTGAAGAAGCCATGAGTGCTCTTGAAAAGTATCTAATTGATAGAAAGAATGGATTAATAAAATTACTTACCCCACCATTCTATGATAGCGAACTGAATCCTGGCTACATTAAAGGATATCTTCCAGGGGTAAGAGAAAATGGAGGACAGTATACTCATGCGGCTACTTGGGTTATATATGCATTCTCGCAGCTTGGAAATGGAGAACGTGCATGGGAGCTTTTTAATATGATAAATCCAATAAACCATGCAAGGACTGATATGGAATGTATAACCTACAAAGTAGAACCCTATGTAATGGCTGCTGATGTATATGCAGTTTATCCAAATGAAGGCAGAGGTGGCTGGACTTGGTACACAGGTGCTGCAGGCTGGATGTATAGAGTTGGGATAGAGCAGCTCCTCGGAATAAAGAAGAGAGGCAACTCTTTAATAATAGACCCGTGTATACCTAAAAAACTCAGTGAATATTCTGTTAGATATTTATATGGTGACTCGGTGTATATTTTGCAAATTAAAAATCAAGGTAGTGGAAATACAGTAAAGCAAATAAAGGTAGACGACAAAACCTATGAAACCAATAAAATAGAACTCATTGATGATGGAAGAACACATAGGGTTGAGGTTTATATGTAGCTTGGTGTGTAGTATGGTAAAAATTTTTTAAGATTATATTAATTTCTTTTAGAATTGTATATAATTATATACATGGGGAATTTTTTAGAAGAATAAATACTGTTGTCGATTAAAATAACTACAAATTCAGCACAAATTGTAATATTTTAAAATTATTAAAATTTCTTGACAGTATAAGGGGGATAACAATGAAGGGTACAGTTGTAACAAATTGGTTAAAGAGTATGGAAACACTTTATGGGAAGGATATTGTTGTTAATGCATTGAAGAGTGCTTCTTGGGCTGAGGATAGAATTATAAATCCAAAGGAGGATATTGAAGATGCATCAATTCTTGCAGTTATTAATTCTGCTGCGAAATTGATTGGAAAGCCAATAGAGCAGGTGTGGAGAGAAATTGGGCGAAGCAACATAATATCCTTTTCAAAATGGTTTCCTTCCTTTTTTGAAAGATCAAGCCTCAAAGGTTTTTTGATGATGATGGATCATGTACATGCGCAGCTTACAAAAATGATTCCTGGGGCAAAGCCTCCAAGGCTGATAGCGAAAGAATTGTCATCAGATGAAATTGAAATAAAGTATTCCTCAAGACGTGGAATGTATGACTACTTTCTAGGACTTTTGGAAGGTAGTGCAACATTTTTTAATGAAAAGCTTACATACAGTGAAATTCAAAGAGATATCGAGGGAACGGATAAATTTCTTCGCGTTAAGATTAAATTTGAAAAGCAAGGAGAAGCTCCTAAGAGATTTATACTTAGTCAGCTGCTATCCCTTGGTTTCATGAAGTCAATACCTCTAAAAAATAGTGTGCTTCCGTCAATTATATCAACTGCAATTTTAGCAATTGTATTTCCTGGACAAGGAATTATAAAATATGGCATTAGTTTTGTAACAATTTTTATATTGACTCTAGTGGCAGGTTTAATGGCTCAGCAGCCTATGCGCTTTCTTGAAAAAGAGCTTAAAAAGCTTATAAATCTTGATTTTTCAGGAAAGGTTCTTTTAAAGTGTAAAGATGAATCAGAAAAAATTGCAGATAGCATCAATGTATTAAAGGATACAATGACCAAGGATTTCCTTTTCCTAAAGGGTGGAAGCGATGATATGTATTCATTTACTTCTTCCTTTTCTGAAATTGCTTCTAAAATGGAGTTTGTTTCTGATGGAATATCAACCTTGGTTTATGAAGTTGCCAATGGAGCGGTACATCAAGCAGAGGAAACAGAAAAATCAGTTTATATTTTAAATTCAAATATTGAGAAGATTAATAAAATTACCTCTGAACAAACGGAGGGAAAAGGTAATCTTGAAGTAGCGGTAAATGAACTTGAAAGCTCCTTTGAACAAACAGAGAAAGTTGCGAGCATGCTTCTTAATGTCAGAAACAATTTTGAACAAGTAAATAAAGATGGAGTACAATTGTCAGAGCAGGTCAATGAAATATTGAACATAGTAACTACCGTTGCCAGTGTTGCTGACCAAACTAATCTACTGGCACTTAATGCTGCTATTGAAGCTGCAAGAGCGGGGGAGGCTGGAAAGGGCTTTGCTGTAGTTTCAGACGAAATTAGGAAATTAGCAGAAAATTCAAAATCCGCTGTAAATATAATTAACAATAGCCTGCTACTCTTTACTGGACAGGTTTCTGGACTGGTAGAGAAAATAAATGATCAATTTGCTCAGTTAGAGGAGAGTAATAAAACACTTGAGGATGTCTTAAATGGTAACAGAAACTCTACTCAGCAAATTGTAGTGGTTGCAAATTTAATTACTAATCTTGTTGAGCAGCTATCTGAAGAAACAACCAGGTTGTCTAGCATTAATGAAAATATGCATTCACTTGCGGCAATTGCTGAGGAAAACTCAGCATCATCAGAGGAAATGAGCTCTAATGTAACTGAGTTTTCTGATAAGATTAAGGATTTGGTTCAGAACATTCAAATGCTAGAAGAACTGTTGGACATGTACAAGAAGGAATTAAGAAGGTATACTATATAACGGAATGGAAAATATACGACTTCCCTTATTTAGGTGGTCGTATATTTTTTGTTGACATAAGCAATGTTGGCTTGCCAACTTTCGTTGTTTTCATACTCCTCTAGCGGAAATAGTTAAGGATTAACTACAAATATTGGTTGAATTATCTTATTTTTCAAATTATAATTAGTTTTAAGAATAAATTAGCGTTTATAACATAATATTACAAAATTTGAGTATAGTAATTTCGAAATTCAAGAGGAGAGTTAAAAGGTTGGCATGGAGGTTAGCGTGATAGAAGTAAAATACAGTTATAATTTAACCGCGTACCTCCATGATAAATTTCATTACTATATTTGCCAAATGTGGGCATGGAGGTTAGCGTGATAGAAATTAAATACAGTTATAATTTGATCGCGTACCTCCATGATAAATTTCATTACTATATTCGCCAAAGGTTGGCATGGAGGTTAGCGTGATAGAAGTAAAATACAGTTATAATTTGACCGCGTACCTCCATGATAAATTTCATTACTATATTTGCCAAAGGTTGGCATGGAGGTTATTATGATTAGAAGAATCATCAGTATTTTTGTAGGTGTTGCTATTTTAATGAGTACATATGGTAGTTGTTTTGCTGCTGATACTGGCGGAACACCTTCGAGCTGGGCAAAAAGCCACGTGGAAAGGGCAATAGAATATAACCTTGTGCCTGAAAGGCTCCGTAACAACTACCAAAAAGTAATGACAAGAGAGGAATTTGCCTCATTACTTGTACAAACAGTACTTTCGAGCCAAAGAATTACATCAGATTGTGTTGACAGGCCTGAAAGTGATGTGGATTTTTATACTGTTGATACAATTGTAACCAGGGAAAACATACTCAAGCAAGTTAAGGTGTTAGATTTTAATTTTAAAGACACTCAAAGTGAGGATGTAAAGCTTGCATACATAATGGGTTTTGTGAGTGGAACATCTGACACAACTTTCGATCCAGACAAGCTACTTACCAGACAGGATGCTGCCACTATGCTGTCATGCTATGGTAGCCCTGAATCTACTCGTTTTAATGCAGATGAGTTTGATGACTATTATGATAGATATACTGATTTGGATAAAGCAGCACCATGGGCTAGAGATGCTGTAAATCTGGCGTTTTTGAGGCATATAATAGATGGTGATGCAAGTGAAGCAGATAGGAGTATTAAAAGCAAGAAAAAAATAACACTTAATCCTTTGGGTCAGTTGACTAGAGAACAGGCTATTGTAATGATGGATAAGCTAATATTTTATGAAGAATTTGCAGCTTTTCCTCCTGTTAGAATGCAGATTGTATACCTTAGAGGTTGCGTTCCATATTTCGGCGATTACATGGGAACGTCATGGGAAGTATCAAAGGATATAGTCAGAGCTGTTTCGTTAAGTGATAGATTAAAGAAATGTATGAATACATATTTAGGTACTGCAGTAAGGCAATTTGAAGGTCTATATCCGCCTAAGACAAAGGAACAAACATGGGAGTCTTTTATTGCATCTGGACCTAGGCTAGGATGTCAGATACAATTCATTACTCTAGAACAAGCTGATCTGATTGCAGCAGGTAAAAATATAGCCGTTGATATCGGCTTTGCTGAATATGAAGCAAATAATCCAAATTATATATTTGAATACCGTTTAAAAAATAATGGGTTTTATAATTCAGCCTATTACGGTGGTGGAAAGATGCTTAAAAGAATAGCAAAGAGAATAAAATAA
>JAEZOA010000072.1 GCA_023441625.1 Bacillota bacterium | reverse complement strand
CCCCTTAAGGGGCTGCCCGTAAAATTCACGCGGTTGGCGGACAATTCAATATGTCTTTAGACATAGCTAGTAACATGCCCTTATAGGGCTAGAGCATGCCACACGTTCTACGTGTGGTCATGACTATATTCTAAATAACTACTTTTATAATTTGATTTACTTAAAATATTCCATTGGATCTGTTGTCTTACCTTTTATTCTTACTTCAAAATGCAGATGCGGCCCAGTTGATAATCCAGTACTACCTACCTTTCCGATAGTATCACCCTTCTCAACTTTATCTCCTTCACTTACAAGAAGTTTACTTTGGTGACCATATAATGTCGCTATACCATCTCCATGATCGATTATTATACAGTTTCCATAACCACCATTCCACCCTGATAAAATAACCTTTCCGCTATTAGCTGCAACTATTTTAGCACCTGAAGGGGCATTAACATCTATACCAGTGTGCATCTTCTTTACTTTATAAATCGGATGAATTCTGTATCCATATGGAGAAGAAATACCGGTGTATCCAGGAGTCGGCCATTTCATAACTCCACCCGCATATTTTGTAGTCTTATCCATTAGTTCGGTTATTCTATTCTCAAGCTGCTTTGATAAAGCAATCATTTCATCTTCTTTTTTCTCAGCTTGCTTAAGTCTTTCTTTTTCAGCTTCAATATCTGATTCAATCTTTGATCTAGAAACTGTTATATCAGAAACCTTAACATCAAGATTCTTTAATTGTGTTACTTTTTTATCCAGTTCGTTAAGCTTCTCTTGTTTCTTAGCCTCAGTATTCTCTTTTCCTAAGGAAATCTCCTGTATTAACTTTTCATCATTTTCTTTCACAAGCGACATGAATTCTAGTCTTGAGAAGAATTCACTGAAGTTCTTTGATTCAACAAATATCTCCAAAGGAGATTGGTTCATGTTCTGATACATGACCCTCATCCTGGTCTTAAATAATTCAGTTTTATACTCATAGTCCTTTTCTATAGCATCTATCTCTTTAATAATAAGCTCTATATCAGTATTTACAAGTGAAATCTCCTTTTTCTTTTGTTGCAAAGAACTCTGAGTGGCTTTTGCATCAGCCTCAAGCTTTTCTTTATCAGCTGTTTTTTGCTTTATCTCATTTGCAATAGCCTTCTTCTCTTCTGCAATCTGCGAGATCTTACTTTTCACCTCTTTTTGCTGTTTTTTGGTGCTGTCCAAAGTTGATGCACTGGCAGGTATGATAACACATGATAATATGTAAATAACTACCATTGCTAAAGATATCTTTTTCTTCATCTCCAACCTCCCGCTTGTCTTATGTGAAAAACTCTATTACACTAGATTATTCCCACAATTTTCTATATTATATTAAATAATTATACTACTAAAAAATAATTATTTAAAGCATTTCTTATACATGAAGATGTTTTCGGATAGACATTACACTTCCAGATGCCCCAATGACTATGCTGATTCCTGCATATATCAAAGCCAATGTGCCGCCTATGGAGCCAAACTTTACGGTGTCAAACCCACTTCCAAATTCCACCAAATCCGTACTCAATGCCGGTCCAACAAGACTATATATGTATGAAACCAACAAAAATGCTATTAACGCACCTATTATCGCAATCAATATTCCTTCATATATGAACGGCCACCTGATAAACCAATCAGTTGCACCAATATATTTCATAATATTTATTTCCTTACGTCTTGCAAATACTGTTAATTTAATGGTGTTTGCAATAATAAACAAAGATATAATTAATAGTACACCAATTACAACGATACTGACAATTCTCATCCAACTAGCTGCTTTTGAGATGGTATCAATTGTCTGCTGAGAATATCTAACTGTATCTACTCCAGCAAGTGAGCGTAGCTCTGTTGCAACTAATTGACTATCTTTAGGATCCTTTACCTGTATTACAAATGATACATTCATAAAGCTTTCATCATAACCCTCTAAAATGCTTGCTCCCCCTTGATCTGCTTTATCAGTATCAAGGTATTTTTTAAATTGTTCAAAGGCTTCCTTCTTAGAAACCATAGTAAAGCTTTCTATGTACTCATTACAAGATATTTCGGTTTGAACTGCATCTACCTGCTCATCAGTAAGTTCAGGAAGGCAAAAAACCGTCATTTTAGGTTGCTGTGATAATACATCTATATTATAGTTTAAGTTTATTAGTACTAAATAAAAAAAACCAAATAAAATTAATGCTGCGCTTATTATACTAACTGATGCCAAGGACATTAGTTTGTTTCTAGATGCATTTAAAATGCTTTCTTTAAGAATATATTTTATACTCCGTATCTTCATCCCCGTAAAGCCCTTTCTGTTGATCTCTAATTATCCTTCCTTTATCTATGGCTACTACCCTCTTCTTCATAGCATCAACAATGCTCTTTTCATGGGTTGTAACAATAACAGTAGTTCCCCTTTGATTTACCTCTGTAAGAAGTTTTATAATTTCCCATGAGTTTTCAGGGTCTAAATTTCCTGTAGGTTCATCTGCAATTAGCAGAGCTGGGCTATTTACTAAGGCTCTAGCAATTGCAACACGTTGCTGTTCTCCTCCTGAGAGCTGATTGGGATAAGCATTTGCTTTTCTGCTTAAACCAACTAATGCAAGCGACATAGGTACCTGTCTGCGAATTTCCTTGGGAAAACATTCGGTTATTTCCATTGCAAAAGCAACATTTTCATACACAGTTTTATTTGGAAGTAGTCTGAAATCCTGAAAAACCATTCCCATACCACGGCGTAAATATGGAATCTGCTTGTGTTCAAGCGTCGAGAGTTGATAACCATTAACTGTTACCTCCCCTTCAGTAATGTCCTCTTCCTTCATCAAAAGTTTTAGCATGGTTGACTTACCAGAACCACTAGAACCTATAATGAAAGCAAATTCACCCTTATTTATTCTTAAGTTAATACCCCTTAATGCGATAGTACCATTTGGGTATTTTTTACTGACATCAATAAATTCAACCATCAATTAACTCCTTATCAGTTTTTTACTATGCTAAACACTATTCGTTCAAACTTGCTAAATATTTTTTTACTAGAACTGCAATCTTAAAAATTACAGCATCATCAAAGCTTGTAAGCTCTAAGCCTGTTATTCTTTTAATTTTCTCCAGCCTATAAACAAGAGTATTTCTATGGATATATAGCTGTCTTGCAGTTTCACTGACATTTAAATTATTTTCAAAGAATTTTTGAATTGTAAGCATTGTCTCGCTATCTAACGAGTTTGAAGAATCATCCTTGAATACCTCTTCAAGAAATAGCTGGCATAGAGAAGTTGGAATATGGTAAACAAGCCTTCCAAGACCCAAGTTATTATAATCATAAACATTTTTGTCTTCCCCAAAAACATTTCCGATTATCATAGACATTTGAGCTTCTTTATAGGATCTAGCTATATCCTTCAAGTTATTTATAATAGTTCCTATACCAATACATGCCCTTACCATTAATTCAGAATTAAGAGTGTCCACAATGACTCTAGCTATTTTATAAGTCTCCTTGTAGTCATCCTTGCCCTTTACTTCCTTCACCAGCACAACATTGTCGTTATCGATTACAATAACAAAGTCCTTGCTCTTATTAGGAAATAGACTCTCAATCAATTCATGCACATGAGTATCTTTTTCACTTGAAGCTGTAATTAAAAATACTACTCTAGATGCATTATAATCAATATGCATTTCCTTTGCCTTTATTAAAATATCACCTGGTAAAATATTTTCCACTATAATATTTTTAACAAAAGTATTTTTGTCATATTTTTCATCGTAATAACTCTTAAGATTAAGTATGTTTAATGTAAATAGTTCAAGATATTTCAAGTCCTGAGGTTCTGTTGCCTGTATAAAGGTTACTAATTCGACTTTGTTTTTAACTATAACCTTGTTATACATTCTTCCGTCTATCGTCTCATTTTGGCTTTTCCCTTGTAATAGGGCTTCAGCACCAAGATCTTGTTTACCTATCATTTGGAAATTGGAATGAGCTATAACAATTCCACTATCATCTGTTACTCCTACCTCTTTACCTATTATTTCGCTATATTTATCAGATAGCGTCTGAAATAATTTTACAGACATTTCAAACCTCCTGCTTATAAAATGTAGAAATTTTACCAATAGCATTTTCAATACATTAAAATTATACACTATTGTACTTTTTTTTACTATAATTCATATTGTAAATTTATTTTGACTTACTTTTTTATTAAATTATTTCCCGAACTATCTTTATGTCGCCTATAAATCAACAAACCCAATAGCATTATAATTGGGAAAAAGGTCGAAATAAGAATGCCTGATTTCAACCCTAACTGTTCTGAAGTTAATCCACTAGCCACTCCTATCTCAATGAGCTTGCTAGATCTTTGAGACACATCCGAAACCACTCCTGCTAGCCAGGGTCCAAATGAGCAGCCCAAATCTCCAAAGATGGCAAGCATGGCAAACATAGCTGTACCACCTTTTGGATAGCGTGCTGCAGTTATGCTAAATATACCTGGCCACATAAGACTGACTGAAAATCCGCAAAACGCACAGCTTAGTAGTGCTATTATTGGTGTTTTAACAAAGGCTGTCACCATGTAGCATGAAACACATAATGCGCTACTGAAAAGCAATGCCCTATTAAGGTCTAGCTTATCCCCAAAAAAACCATACAGTATTCTACCAATCCCCATAAAAACAGCAAATAAGCATGGTCCTAGCAAATCACCCATTAGCTTTGGAACCTGTAAGCCCTTTTCTGCGAACAAAGATGACCATTGAGACATAGCTAGTTCTGATGCTCCAGCACACACCATTAATAATAGCGCAATTATAAAGGTTTTCGAGTTAAGTAATTTCCTAATAGATACTCTTTCATGTTCAGCTACATGTGGCAATAAAGGAACTCTTATAAATTTAAACAAATTATAAATTGGAATCAACGACCATAACATAGGAATTATAAACCACATGTTATTTCCTATTAGTTTAAGAAATATAGTAGAAATAAGTACAACACTCACCTGTCCCCAGCAATAAAATGAATGCAGAAGGCTCATAGTTGATGCCTTCTTATCACCAGGAAGTGAATCTACTATTGGGCTAACTAAGACCTCTATCAAACCCCCACCAATTGCATATGTTACTATAGCAATTATAAGTCCGATATATGGTGAAGACATTATATTTGGTAGAATGCCCAGTAAAATTAATCCTAAAGCACTAAAATAGTGTGCTGAAATAATTGAAACACGATAACCAATTTTGTCAACAAACTTTATTGCTAAAGCATCAACAATAAGCTGAGTACCAAAATTAATTAAAATAAGTCTTCCTATCATTTCAAAGGAAATTTTAAATTGGTTTTGAAAGACAATAAACAATAATGGTGTTAGATTGTTTATAATAGCTTGTGTAATATATCCAAAGTAGCATGCATGTAGCGTATGTTTGTAGGTATACTTCATTTAAGTTCCAATCCTAAAATATTAATAATTAGTAATGTATTTTATCCAAATTATTCGTTTCTAAATTTAATTATAATAAAATTAATTAAAAAGGGAAAGCCGAGGCTCTCAATTTCTATTCTTGGTTGGACAAAGCTTCTTCTATTGCTTTCAAAATGGTTTTTGAACTCATGGTTGCACCTGATACAGCATCAACTTCAATGCTTTGTCCAGAAATTACACTATCAACAATCGCCTCGGCATCACTACCCAGACCATTACGATGTTTCAAAATACGCACATCAACAATTTCATGGTTTTGTACTTCAACTTCAAGTTTAGCAAAAACAAGACCATTCTCACATTCTCCTTGGTATATCCCATCGTCAATTTCAGTCAAGTTAAATTTGGAGTTAGCAACATTCAATGGTTTTGGTAAAAATAATGTTACAACACATAATACTAAAAGGAGCGTTAGTATTCCCAACATCACCAAAAGTGCTAGTTTGCGCTTTCTTTTTGTTTTCATAATGTTAATCCTCCAGTTTGTTTGTTTTTAAAATGCTACCACATACTTTTATCAAGATAAGGAAAACAACAATTGATTCAATTGAAAATACTATGCACGGTAGAATTTCTACGCCAAATGCAACCATTGCAAAAACGATAGGAATCCATATAAGCAGAACATATTTTAAAGCAAACTTAACTTCTTTATGAGTTGTTCTTCTACTGTAGTCGGACAAATAATAAAATAGAGGTACTATCGCGCCTGTCAAGATAAAGAATGAATAGAACGAAAGATAAAAACGCCATTCGAATTCTGGGCCAACTCGTAAAATGTTTATTATGTTTTGGGATGGGAATACAAATGTAATCCCCTGAGTTAACACAATCATCATTACGGGGAATAGTAGCCCTCCGGTAATCATTGCTTTCACGATAAGTAGTCTGGGTACTTGGTTTTGCTTATTATTTTCTGTTTTGAATAGCCAGCCCATGACTGCAAAAGTAACTAAATACGAGAAAAAATCAAATATTGCATCTTTTGCGCTAAAAGACATAAGTAGTTTATCGCCGCCAGCGCCAATTAATCCCATTGACTGTGGCAGATAATTGCTAAAGTAAATTAATAGGCCAAAAAACACTCCACGCTTCACATATCCATTTATGGATAGCTTGTCACCAATCATCAAGTATGCGAAAGTAAAAAGGCATCCAGTTATAATTGTTAGAATTGAAATGCGGAAAAGAAAGGCGAAATCGGGAGGCCCACTAGGCAACAAATGCAACAT
>JAEZOA010000030.1 GCA_023441625.1 Bacillota bacterium | reverse complement strand
CTGGCTTTTAACTTGTTTTTTTATACTCAAATTATATTTAATTTTACTACCTTATTTAGAAGATATTTTGAATATTAGAAACTGATGCTCTGGAAATTATCAATAAACTACATCTGAACTGTAACTTTTATCCCATCCAATAAAAATTAATTGCTTGACTTTTAATATTATATATGTTAAATTTATTATTGCTCGTGTGTAAGTCTTTTTTTTTGTCTAAAAAATCATTTTAGGCAGACTTGTACAGTGAATAGAAATAGAGCACTTGGAGGTGTTATTGATGAGAGTTAAGATTACGCTCGCATGTAGTGATTGTAAACAAAGAAATTATTCTAACAAGAAGAATAAGAAAAATGACCCAGATAGACTTGAACTTAAGAAATATTGCAAATTCTGTCACAAGCACACTGCTCATAAAGAAACAAAGTAATTATATTTTTAATAATTTGTTTTTATTGTTTCTCTGGAAACTAAATAATTTTGTGCTTTTAAGTGGCAATGATTAATTATACGTATTGTGTCAACAATTACAGTATAACTGCCAATTGATATTTAAAATATTATTATTGGGATGTGATTAAATGGCTGAAAATGATGCTAAAAAGGTATCTAAGCTCAAAAGAAGTGGACAAAGCATAGTAAAGCTGTATAAAGAAATTAGAGCTGAATTAAAGAAGGTTATTTGGCCTAGTAGAGCTCAGGTTATAAACAATACCGGCACAGTATTATTATTTTGCTTAGTTATTGGTTGCATAATATGGATTGCTGATTTCGGGTTTGGGGAAATATCTAAGAGTGTATTTACAAAATAATGTAGTGATAGAACTATAGGGAGGACATGGGGCTTTAAGTTGGTGGGCCTGTTTTTGATATGTCTGAGGAAGAGAGTAAGTGGTATGTTGTTCATACCTATTCGGGGTATGAAAACAAAGTAAAGGCAAATCTTGAAAAAATAGTTGAAAACAGAGGTATGCAGGATTATATCGTCGACATTGTTGTTCCTATGGAAGAACAAATTGAGATTAAGGACGGCAAGAAGAAGGCAACCCTTAAAAAGGTGTTCCCTAGCTATGTGTTAGTCAAAATGATTATGTCGGATGAGTCTTGGTACATTGTTAGAAATACTAGGGGTGTTACAGGCTTTGTAGGGCCAGGATCCAAGCCAGTACCTTTATCAGATGATGAAGTTAAGGCTATGGGTGTTGAGGAGTTTGCTCCGGAGGTTGACTATGAAGTTAATGATAACGTTAGAGTTATTTCTGGTCCTCTCGAAAACTTTATAGGAATTGTTGAAGAGATTAATCTTGAGAAGAAAAAGGTTAGAGTTTCTGTTTCAATGTTTGGTAGGGAGACTCCTGTTGAACTTGAACTTGTACAGATTCAAAAAATTTAGACCTCAATGCAGATAAAATATCATTTATTTGTTATTTTATCCTTTTAATATATTAATTTAGGCAAGAGGTAAGAAAATTGGGAGGTGGAATTAATGGCAAAGAAAATTGCAGGTTACGTAAAACTTCAGATTCCTGCGGGGAAAGCAACTCCGGCTCCACCGGTTGGACCAGCTTTAGGACAGCACGGCGTTAACATTATGGGTTTTTGTAAGGAATTTAATGAAAGAACAGCAAAAGACGCGGGACTTATTATCCCAGTTGTAATAACTGTCTATGCTGACAGATCTTTCTCCTTTATAACAAAAACTCCTCCAGCAGCTGTTCTTTTGAAAAAGGCATGCAAGATTGAAAGCGGCTCTGGTAAGCCAAATATGGATAAAGTTGCAAAGATAACAAAGGAAGAAGTTCGTAAGATAGCAGAGCAAAAAATGCCCGACTTAAATGCAGCAAGTGTAGAAGCAGCAGCTAGAATGATTGCTGGTACTGCTCGTAGCATGGGTATCGTAGTAATTGACTAGTGATATGAAGGTGCAGGTTGTGCATAAACTGCCATCCTGGCAGAAACTGTCTGATAGACAGTTGTACAATTCGTGGGAGGAAACATTGTTTCCGACAATAATTAACCACTTAAGGAGTGTGACGTATGTTTAGAGGAAAGAAATATCAAGAGAGCGCAAAACTTATTGATAGATTAAAGCTTCATGAACCATCAGAGGCTCTTGAACTCACTCAGAAAACTGCTAAAGCAAAGTTTGATGAGACTATCGAAGTTCATATAAAGCTTGGTGTTGACTCCAGACATGCAGACCAACAGGTTAGAGGTGCAGTAGTACTACCTCATGGAACCGGTAAAAAGGTTAGAGTGTTGGTATTTGCAAAGGGAGACAAAGCAAAAGAAGCAGAGCAAGCTGGTGCTGAATTTGTTGGGGCTGAAGATCTTGTAGCAAAAATTCAAGGTGAAAACTGGTTTGAATTTGATGTAGTTGTTGCAACCCCAGATATGATGGGTGTTGTTGGTAGACTTGGTAAAGTGTTAGGACCTAAGGGCCTTATGCCGAATCCAAAAGCAGGTACTGTATCAGTGGACGTAGCTAAAGCAATCGCTGATATCAAAGCTGGTAAAATTGAGTACAGACTTGATAAGACAAATATTATTCACTGTCCAATAGGAAAATCTTCATTTAGTGCGGATAAGC
>JAEZOA010000017.1 GCA_023441625.1 Bacillota bacterium | reverse complement strand
ATATAGAAGCGAGGCTCTCAGAGATAACTGGAAAGTAGGCATCCAAATTATATGAAGAGACATTGAAAGGGACTTATGGTAATTATACTGACGTTACGATAAGTCCTCAGAATGTTTGTTTACTCTTTTTTTATTATATAATAACTACTTGATTTTATTACAAAATATGGTAATATATTACTATGAAATACTCATTTCTCGTTTTTGGTCAAGAAAATCAAAATCACTACTTCCTAATATAAAAGATGTTGAATTCATCTAAAGCATTATCATTACTTTTTCTCAATAACATGATTGAAAAATTAAACAGTCACTATTGCTTTTAATTCCAATTAGTATTACTATTTTCCTTATGTATTGATATAATATTAAGGATATATTTATATTTTACAAGGAACAATAGATGCTCAATATCTACCTTAAAGTAGAGATATGTATATACCTTATTATGGAGGCTAGAGGGATGACGGCAGAAATATTAGCAGTAGGAACTGAATTGCTTATGGGTCAGATTGTAAATACAAATGCTCAGTATATATCTTCAAAACTACCTGATGTTGGTGTAGGTGTTTACTACCACAGTGTTGTTGGGGATAATCCAGAAAGATTGGAAGATAACTTAAGATTAGCACTCAACAGATGTGATGTTGTAATTACGACAGGAGGTCTTGGACCGACTCAAGACGACTTAACAAAAGAAACAATAGCCCGGGTGCTTGGGAAAAAGCTTGTATTAGATCAGGAAAGCCTAAATGACATTAAGAGTTTCTTTAATAAATTAGGAAGACAGATGACAATAAATAATGAAAAACAGGCTTATATGCCAGAGAATTGCATAATACTAAAAAATAATAATGGAACTGCCCCAGGCTGTATAATGGAGGAAGGCAATAAGGTGGTTATAATGCTTCCAGGTCCACCAGTGGAAATGAAGCCAATGTTTAACGATTATGTAATACCTTACTTTAAAGCTAAAAGTTCCTTTTCTATTGAATCAAGGTTTTTAAGAGTATTTGGTATTGGAGAATCTGCAGCGGAGTCACTGATAATTGACTTGATAGATAAACAAACTAATCCTACAATTGCCACTTATGCAAAAGAGGGAGAGGTCACCGTTAGAGTATCTGCAAAAGTTGAAGCTGGTGAAAATGCTGAACTAATTATGCAGCCTGTTATAGATGAAATTAAAAGAAGATTTAAGGATTGCATGTATTCAGCTACCGATCAAAACCTTGATGATGTTGTAGGAAAGCTGCTTATGGAAAAAGATATTACACTTTCAACTGCAGAATCTTGCACTGGAGGTCTTATTTCCCAATTGCTTACTAATATACCGGGAATATCAAAGGTGTTTATGGGTGGAGCTGCAACCTATTCAAATGAATCAAAAGTTGAGATGTTAGGAGTTAATGAAGAAACTTTAAAAAAGTATGGAGCTGTTAGTTTTGAAACGGCTGCTGAAATGGCACAGGGAATAAGAAATAGATTAAAGACGGATATAGGTGTTTCAATTACTGGAATAGCAGGTCCAGGTGGAGGAACTGAACAAAAGCCAGTTGGCTTGGTTTATATTGGCCTTGCCTCTGAAAAGGGAACCATTATAAAAGAACTAAGGCTAGTTGGAGACAGGAAAAAAATCAGAACAATTACTGCTTTGAATGTTTTTGATATGATACGGCGTCATGTTCTAGGTATAAAAATTGAAAATACTGTTCAAAAGTAAGAAATAAACAAATAAACAAATAAACAACAAACAAACAAACAACGCAAATTGGCAAGCCAATATTGCTTATGTCAAAAACGCAAATTAGCAAGCCAATATTGCTTATGTTAAAAACGCAAATTGGCAAGCCAATATTGCTTATGTTAATGAGAAGGACTGCTAATTAGCAGTCAGGAGGTCAAAAATTGAGTTCTAATAATAAAAAGCTTACTGGTGCTGCTATTATTGTAATGACATCAATAGTAGTCAGTAGAATTACTGGTTATCTAAGAACTATACTTATAAATAATTTACTAACTCCTTCACAGTCGGATTCTTTAATGGCTGCATTTAAAACTACAGATTTGATGTACAATTTACTCATTGGTGGTGCAATAGCAGCAGCATTGATACCTATATTATCAGGATATTTAGCAAAGGATGAAGAGGAGGATGGCTGGAAAGCAGTTGGAACCTTTATAAATGTTATTTTTGTTGCTATGATTATTCTCTGTATTTTTGGTGTTATTTTTGCCCCCTGGGTGGTTTCATTTACTGCACCTGGTTTTTATGGAGAAAAGAGAGAGTTAACAATACAGTTGACAAGAATACTTTTTCCCTCGGTTGGTTTCATGATGTTGGCGGGCTTAACAAATGGTGTTTTAAATTCTTATCAGCGCTTTGCTGCGGCTGCGTATGGTCCTTCAATATACAATCTTGGTGTTGCACTTAGTATCTTTATTTTGAGTAGATTTGGAGTTAAATATGTTGCTTTTGGAATACTTGCAAGTGCTGTTATGTATTTTATTATTCAGATTTCTTTTGCGCTTCCGAACTTTACATATTACAGACCCAAAATTTTATGGCATCATTCGGGGTTCAGAAGATTATTTAAGCTTGCAATTCCATCCCTGGCTGCATCTGCAATTATTCAAGTTAACCTAATAATTACTCAGCGTTTTATTTCACTATTTGAATTAGATGGAGGAGTAACCGCCTATGCCAATGCAAATGACTTGTGGCAGCTTCCTTACGGTATATTTGCTATGGGTTTAGGGACAGCCCTTCTCCCGACCTTATCTGAAAAGCTTGCGCTTAAAAAAGTAGATGAGTTTAAAGAAATGTTAAATAGAGCCTTTAAAACAATTCTCTATTTGATAATACCTTCAGCAGTAGGCTGTTATATACTTGCTGAGCCATTAATTAGTGTTGTTTATAAATGGTCACAAGAAATTGGTATTGAAAGAATATCTACTGCAGGAGATATTCTGATTATGTTCACAGCTGCAATGATAGCACAATCAATGCTTGCAATACTTACAAGAGCTTTCTATGCAAATAATGATACAAAAACACCTCTTTATATAGGTGTTTTATCAATGGTTTTGAATTTTGTGTTCTGTACTTTATTCTTCAATGTAACCCAATTAGGTATTGCGGGTATGTCTTTGTCCTACTCTATAATAAGTATAGTTTATATGATAATAATGATGGTTGTTCTTTCAAAGAAAATGAATGGAATGAATTGGATGAAATTAACAAGATACTCTGGAAAGCTTTTAATTGCAGCAGTTATAATGGGTTCTGTGCTATATTTTGCTAATAAACTGATACCAGTTGATTTTACCCAGGCTTTTACTTTGCATTCAAAGCTTATTGAAATAATTGCTATAGGAAGTGAAGTTATAATTGGTGTGATAATCTATTTTGGCTGTACTATGTTACTTAAGGTAGATGAGGCTGTGGACTTTAAAAATAAATTATTTGATAAAATAAATAAAGTAACCAAAAAGCTTAAAAAAGCTTAAAAGCTTAAAAAGCTTTAAAGAGCATAATTCAACAAATACATAAAATATTTTTTTATCAGTTGACTACAGATAAAAAACATTATATAATTAAAAAGAACAAACGTTCGACAATTGTGAGGAGGAAACCCCATGTTAGAGAAGAAAAAAGCATTAGAAATGGCTTTGGGTCAGATTGAAAAGCAGTTTGGTAAAGGTGCAGTTATGAAGTTAGGTGAGAATGCACATATGAATGTGGAGAGTATTCCCACTGGTTCATTAAGTCTTGATATAGCACTTGGAATTGGCGGTGTACCTAGAGGAAGGATTGTTGAGGTTTTTGGCCCAGAATCCTCAGGTAAGACAACAGTTGCACTACATATAATTGCAGAGGCTCAAAAATTAGGTGGAGAAGCTGCGTTTATTGATGCTGAGCATGCTCTTGATCCGAAATATGCCCAGAAGCTTGGGGTTGATATAGAGAATTTGATTGTATCCCAGCCAGACACTGGTGAACAGGCTTTGGAAATAGCTGAAGCGTTGGTAAGAAGTGGAGCCATTGATATTATAATTGTTGACTCGGTTGCAGCGCTTGTTCCAAAAGCAGAAATCGATGGTGAGATGGGAGATTCTCATATAGGCTTGCAGGCTAGGCTTATGTCTCAGGCACTTAGAAAGTTGGCTGGTATAGTAAGTAAATCAAGAACAACTATGATATTTATCAATCAGCTTCGTGAAAAGGTAGGTATTATGTTTGGAAATCCTGAGGTAACTCCAGGAGGAAGAGCACTGAAGTTTTATTCATCTGTTCGTTTAGATGTTCGAAGAATAGAGTCTCTCAAGCAAGGAAATGAGGTGGTAGGAAATAGAACAAGAGTTAAAGTTGTTAAGAACAAGATTTCACCACCATTTAAAGAAGCAGAGTTCGACATTGTTTATGGTGAGGGCATATCAAAAGTAGGTAACATCCTTGATATAGCTGTTAACATGGATATTATCAACAAGAGTGGTGCATGGTTCTCATATAATGGTCAACGTATTGGTCAAGGAAGAGAAAATTCAAAACAATATTTGAAAGAGAATCCAGCACTTTGCTCAGAAATAGAAAAATTAGTTAGAGCCAATTTCACACCTGTTGGTGTACCATCTGGTACAGATGAAGATAGAGACTTTGAAGAAATTGAAGATAATGAGTAGAAGGTTTAAAGAACTACAATAAACAAAAAAATTGAGACCCAGTCCATACCAGTACTTTAATGGAGTTTTGTGCCAAATGCGGGGCATGGACATAATTATGGGACAAGAGTTTAGGTGAAGTAAAACTTCACCTGAACCAAGTCTTCTTTATTGTTTGTTTACGGAGGACAGGCGGAGGGGCAGACAGAGAGTATTATGATTATTACATCTATAGAAGTAAATAAAAATACTAAATCAATGGCTAGAGTGTATTTAGATGATAATACCTCCTTTTGCTTACCTCTAAAACGTATTTCCATTTTAGATCTTTATGTAAATAAGAATTTAACTCCAGAGACTTTAGAATTTATTTTAACTTACGAAGTTTATGATGCTGCAAAAGGTGCTGCGGTTAATTACTTAGCTTTAAGGCTGAGAACATCCAGTGAAATTAAAATGAAGCTTTCTGAGCTTGGATATGATGAAGAGATTATTAATAAAGTAATTGAAAACTTAGATGAAATAAGCTACATTGATGATTACCAATATGCTGTTAAATACATAAAAGAGAAAACAAAGCTGCAGCCCAAGTCTATAAAAATGTTATCAATGGAATTAAGCTATAAGGGTATATCAGATGATATCATTAGTAGTGCCTTTGAAGAAGTTGTCTTAGATGAGAATAGTATCGCTTTTGAGTTAATAAGAAAGCGATTTTCTAAACAAACTTCCTTCGATGAAAAAACAATTCATAAAATGAGGTCCTTTCTTGCAAATAGAGGATTTAATTATCACCAAATATCAAAAGCAATAAGCAAGTTCCTTCCAGAAGATTAAATAATTCTCAATAAATCACATTAAATTTAAACTTTTTGCAAATTATTATTTTAAAACATTGACAAGTGCCAAATATTAATAAATAATTTTTATTGTAACTAACTTAATAATTTATAATGATTGATTTCTCCATTCTTTACACAAGATTGGAGTATTACTGTTTACAGACTTTATGAAAAAACATATGAGGAGAGTAATGGTGAATAAAAAAATAGGCATTGTTTCTTTAGGATGTCCAAAAAATTTAGTAGATAGTGAAATTATGCTTGGTATGCTATCAAATGCAAATTATGAAATTATCAATAATAAAGATGATGCTGATATTTTGATAGTAAATACTTGTGGATTTATTGAATCTGCACAGCAAGAATCCATAAATACTATCCTAGAAATGGCAGAGGAAAAGAAACGTAAATGTGAAGTGCTTATAGTTACTGGCTGTATGGCTGAGAGATATAAAGAAAAGATATTTGAGCAGATTCCAGAGGTTGATGCTGTTCTTGGTACTGGTAACTATAAAGAAATTGCACAAGTGATAGATTTAGCATATAAGGGTGAAAAGACCATATCATACGGTAGGCTTGATGATACAGATTATCTTGATGAAGAACGAATCATTTCATCTAGCAAACATTCAGTATATTTAAAAATATCTGAAGGCTGTGATAATCGTTGCACTTATTGCATAATACCATATTTAAGGGGTAAATACAGAAGCAGAAAAATTGAGTCTCTAAAGAAGGAAACTGAACATTTAGTTAAAAATGGTGCAAAAGAGATTGTATTAGTTGCTCAAGATACTACTAGATATGGAATAGACTTATATGGGAAAAAAATGCTCCCTGAGCTTATACAAGAACTATCAAATGTTGATGGAGTTGAATGGATACGATTGTTATACTGCTATCCAGAAGAAATTGATGACGAGTTAATAGCTGAAATAGCCTCCAATCCAAAAGTATGCAAATACTTGGATATTCCTATACAACATGCTGCTGATAGAATTTTAAAGCTTATGGGACGTCGTGGTAATATTTCCGAAATTCGGTTGGCTCTAAATAAACTTCGTAAATCTGTCAAAGATATAGTTATCAGGACAACAATGATAGTAGGGTTTCCCGATGAAACAGAAGAGGATTTTGAACAATTACTTAGCTTTGTTAATGAATTTAAATTTGACCGACTTGGCGTTTTTACTTATTCAAAAGAAGAGGGTACACCTGCTGCAAAAATGAAAAATCAGATTAAGAAAAGTATAAAACAAAAGCGACAAAAAGCAATTTTAGAGCAGCAAAATGCTATAAGCATGGAAAAAAACTCAAATAGAGTCGGAAAAGTATATAAAGCTATTGTTGACGGGATTGCTGATGATGGTATATTCTATTATGGACGTACTTATGCAGAGGCTCCAGAAATTGATGGACTAGTGTATTTTACTAGTCAAGAACCACTTTCTATTGGAAACTTTGTAAACATTAAAATATTAAACGCAGAAGAATATGATTTGATAGGAGAGGTCATAAATGAATTTGCCGAATAAAATAACAATTTCTAGAATTTTTTTAGTACCACTATTTATGATTTTTTTAATTCCAATCCCTGATGCTACTTTAAATTTTCCTTTATTTTCAGTTATAAAGGATGAAATGCTAGCAATAAATAATTTTATTAATGGAACCGGGACTTATGTGGCTGCTATGATTTTTATTTTAGCCGCAAGTACTGATGGAGTTGATGGATATATTGCTAGAAAGCGCAAACTTGTTACTGCTTTAGGTAAGTTTTTAGATCCCATTGCAGATAAGTTATTGATTACAGCAGCATTAATAGCACTTGTACAAAGAGATGTTATTACTGGATGGGCAGCGATGATAATTATTTCTAGAGAACTGATAGTTACTGGTATGCGTTCTATTGCAGCTGCAGAGGGACAAGTAATTGCAGCAAACAAGTCTGGAAAGATTAAAATGGTTTTTCAGACAGTAGCGATATCAGTATGCTTGCTCAATAATTTCCCGTTTTCGCTCTTTACCGACATACGTGTTGATAATTATTTAATGTTTATAGCTGTTGTAGTAACAATTTATTCTGGTATTGACTTCCTTGTTAAGAATTCCAAGATTCTTAAATCAGGAGGTACGTGATAGATTAATAATGCTCAGTTTGATAAATAATAGCCGTAATTAGCGCATTACGGCTATTTGTTTTTTTTGGATTAACAGTTGTTTGGTAATATTATCAGAAAATAGTTGCAATATTAATAAAGTTAATATATAATTTTGTTATCAGCAATTAGTATCTGGTAATAATTATAGATAATAATTATATAAGGGGTGTTTATTTGTGAGCAGATCGTCATCACAAAAACAACAACGGCATAAAACCTTACTTGAAAAAATCAAGTATGACCCGTTTTTAACAGATGAAGAATTAGCTGATTTATTTAAGGTGAGTGTACCTACAATTAGATTAGATAGGCTTGAATTAGGAATTCCTGAACTAAGAGAAAGAATAAAAAATGTAGCTGAAACTAATCAGGAAAAATTAAAATCTATTGAGGGTAAAGAATTTATTGGAGAATTAATTGACTTACAATTAGGACAAAGTGCTATTTCTCTAATGGAAACAAATAGTTCAATGGCATTTGAGAAAACCCGTATTGTAAGGGGGCATTATATATATTCACTTGCTGAGACGCTTGCAATTGCGGTAATTGATGCACAGGTAGCACTGGTTGGAGTTGCAAATATAAAATATAAAATTCCAGTTTACTCAGGTGCAAAGATTATTGCAAAGGCTGAAGTGAAGACAGCGAAGTCAAATAGATTTATTGTTTGGGTAAAAATTTATGAGAAAACCATTGAGGTTTTCAGAGGCAAATTTATATTAGTTACAATAGATAAAAACAATATTAAGTAATAACTGATAAGTAGAAAAAATAATGTACGATATTTGGAGAGTGTGATTATAGATGATTAATATTATTGTTGATGCTATGGGTGGAGATAATGCACCTAAAGCAATTGTTGAAGGCTGTATTGAAGCTATAAATATGCAAGATGGTTTTAGGATTACTCTTGTTGGCAAATATGAAGAAATTCAAAAAATATTAGATAAAAATGAATTTGATAAAGCTAGAGTTGAAATAGTCAATGCAACAGAAGTAATAGAAGGTACTGATACTCCTACAAAGGCTATAAAAGGAAAAAAAGATTCTTCAATGGTAGTTGGCTTTAAGCTTTTAAAAGAAAAAAAGGGAGATGCCTTTATTTCAGCAGGAAATACTGGTGCACTTATGACTGGTGCCCTGCTTTTGGTTGGAAGAATAAAAGGAATAGATAGACCCTCTCTTCCTGCGTTAGTTCCATCAGATAAGGATATGGTATTAATTATTGATGCAGGTATGAATACAGTTTGTAGACCTATCAATTACT
The DNA here is from genome assembly GCA_023441625.1 of Bacillota bacterium. Lineage (GTDB taxonomy): Bacteria > Bacillota > Clostridia > Acetivibrionales > DSM-1351 > Ruminiclostridium. The sequence goes on along the minus strand of JAEZOA010000017.1, from coordinate 57,379 downwards.
TACAGTTTGCTATGATGGGTTCTATATATATGAAGCTTATTTATAAGCTTAAAAATCCTAAAATTGGTTTGATAAACGTTGGTTCAGAAGATGCAAAGGGAAATGATACTTTAAAGAATGCCTTTGAACTTCTGTCCACAGCTCCAATCAATTTTATTGGAAATATGGAAGGTAATGATATTGCAAGTGGTGATGTCGACGTTGCTGTTTGTGATGGTTATGTTGGAAATGTTTCGCTTAAGCTTTATGAAGGCGTTGGTTCTTTATTTATGAAAGAACTAAAGACCATTTTTAAATCTAATATTCTTACAAAGGTTTGTTATCTTTTATTAAAGTCTTCATTTAAGAGCTTTAAACGTAAATATGACCCTGATGAGCTCTCAGGCGCGCCTGTATTGGGGATAAATGAACTTGTTATTAAAAGTCATGGTTCTTCAAAGGCAAAAACAATAAGAACTACTATATTAAAAAGAGCAATTCCGTTAATTCAAAATGGAGTTGTAGATGAAATTAAAAACGAATTTAAAAACTTGGAGGTGAAGCCCTCTAATGACGATACCGATTAAAAGTGTTGGCATAATTGGAACAGGCAGCTATTTACCTGAAAAAGTGCTTACAAATGCTGATTTAGAGAAAATGGTTGAGACATCAAATGAGTGGATTATAAAAAGAACGGGAATTTCCGAGAGAAGAATTTTAGATAAGGATTTACCATCTTATTCGATGGGAATAGAAGCTGCAAAAAGAGCTTTAGAGGATTCAAAGCTACATGCAGAAGATATTGATTTAATAATATTTGCAACTGTAACAACAGATTTTATGACACCTTCCTCTGCATGTCTAGTTCAAGGAGCTATTGGTGCTACAAAAGCTACTGCCTTTGATGTTAACGCAGCTTGTACAGGATTCATTTATGCAATGGTGATTGCAGAGCAATTTATATCAAGCGGCATGTACAAGAATGTAATGGTAATAGGTTGTGAAGGTCTGTCTAAGGTTATCGATTGGAAAGATAGGAACACATGTGTGCTTTTTGGAGATGGTGCTGGTGCTGTTGTGTTAAGTGAGGTTGAAGAAGGCTATGGTATACTAAATTCTTTTCTAGGTTCAGATGGCACTGCTGGAATGAATATCACAATTCCAAACCTATATACAACAGAAGAAGAAAGTCAAAAGAGACTAAATGGTAAATTAGATTCTATATGGATGAATGGAACAGAGGTTTTCAAATTTGCTGTAAAGGCAATGTCCTCTTCTACTATTAGGGTACTTGAAGATTTAGATATGTCTGTAGATGATTTACAACACATCTTCCCTCATCAGGCAAATACCAGGATTATCGATGGTGCAATTAAAAAACTTGGAGTTGCAGACGATAAATTGCATTATATCTTACACAAGTATGGAAATATCTCTGCGGCATCAATTCCAGTTGCTTTAGATGAAGCAAATAAAGAAGGCAAACTAAACAAAGGTGATAACATGGTTTTAGTTGGCTTTGGTGGTGGGTTGACTTGGGGATCTATAGCAATAAAATGGGCCAAATAATTATTATTTTTTATAAATGGAGGTTCGCATGGGAAAGTTAGCATTTATTTTTCCTGGTCAAGGAGCTCAGTATGTAGGTATGGGTAAGGAGATATCTACGGAATATAAAAGTGCAGATGATATTTTTGAGGCTGCTACTGAGGCTTTAGGTTTTGACATAAAGGAAATGATTTTTAATGGTGATGATGAGACTTTGAAGATTACTGAAAATACTCAGCCAACTATTTTAACTACAAGTATTGCATGCATGCAGCCACTCCTCGAAAAGGGTATTAAGCCTGACTTTGTTGCAGGCCTGAGCCTTGGTGAATATGCTGCTCATGTTGCTGCTGGTACAATTAGCTTTAAGGATGCGGTTGCACTTGTAAGAAAAAGAGGAAAGTATATGCAGGAAGCGGTACCAGTTGGTGTTGGTGCAATGGCAGTAATTATTGGACTTGAAAATAACGATGTTATTGAATGCTGCAAAAAAGCTTCTGAATTTGGTATTGTAGAACCAACTAATTTTAATTGTCCAGGGCAGATTGCAATTGCTGGTGAAGCAGCAGCAGTTGAAAAGGCTAGTGAGTTTTGCAAGGAAAAAGGTGCGAAAAGAGCAATGTTATTGCCTGTTAGTGCGCCGTTCCATTGTAGCTTACTTGTGCCTGCTGGAGAAAAGCTGGCTAAGGAGCTAGAGGGCATAAGCTTAAATGATATTCAAATTCCTGTTGTTACTAATGTTACTGCAGAATGTATAACTGACAAGAGTCTTGTTAAAGACTTATTAGTAAAGCAGGTAAGTTCATCAGTTCTCTGGGAGAATTGTATCAGGACAATGCTGGATAAGGGTGTTGATACTTTTATTGAGATTGGTCCAGGAAAAGTATTAAGTGGTTTTGTTAAGAAGATAGACAAGGATGCCAAGGTTTTTAATGTTGAGAATTTAGAGAGCTTAAATAAGGTCTTAGAGGAATTTGCTTAAATTTCAACAGTAATATGGGTATTAAATGGAATTTGGAGGTATGGCTAATATGCAATTTGAAGGTAGAACTGCTATAATAACAGGTTCTTCAAGAGGAATTGGTAAGGCAATTGCACAAAAGCTTGGTGAGCTTGGAGCCAATATTGTCTTAAATGCAACCTCAGAAGCAGTTCTTGAAACAGCTAAAGAATTTGAAGCAATGGGTATCAAGGTTGCTGTAGCAATTGGAGATATAAGAAAAGCGGAAGATGTAAAGGTAATAATAAATACAGCAGTAGACACCTTTGGTGGTGTTGATATTCTAATAAATAATGCTGGAATAACAAAGGATAAGCCAATGGCTATGATGTCTGAGGAGGATTGGGACATTGTTCTTGATGTTAACCTGAAAGGCTCATTCTTATGTACAAAAGCGGCCGCAAAGCTTATGCTCAAAAAAAGATACGGAAGAATAGTTAATATTTCTTCTGTTGCGGGTGCTTATGGAAATAGCGGACAGGCAAATTATTCAGCCTCTAAGGGAGGATTAATAGCCTTAACAAAAACTACCGCAAAAGAGTTTGCACCTAGAGGAATTACTTGTAATTCTGTTACACCGGGTTTAATTGAAAGCGATATGACGGAAATATTACCAGATGATTTAAAGCAAAAGTATTTAGACAAAATTGCACTTGGAAGGTTCGGGACACCTGAAGAGGTTGCAAATGTTGTTGCTTTTCTTGCTTCTGATGAAGCTGGTTATGTTACTGGGCAGGTAATTGATATTGACGGTGGATTAGTTATGTAATAATATTAACATAAATATGCTTGTTAATTATAAGCTATTTACTTAAAATTGTTATTAAATGCATAATATTGTACTAAATAAGAATTTTAAAACTGCTTTGGAAGGAGGTGAATATATGGTTTTCGAAAAAGTTAAAAAATTAGTTGTGGAACAATTAGGAGTTGAAGAAGACGATATAACAATGGAATCTTCTTTCATAGATGATCTTGGAGCTGATTCTCTTGACATAGTTGAGCTTATAATGGCTTTAGAAGAAGAATTTGGCCTTGAAATTCCAGACAATGAAGCAGAAAAGATTACAACAGTAGGCGATGCTGTTGGATACATTACAAAAAATACTTAAACAATACTTAAAAAAAGTCCCTCATTAGGGACTTTTTTTAAGTAAAAACCTATCAATTTTAAAAGCTAATAATGTTTATTATAACGTTTTAAATATAAATTCCTTTTAAGCTTTAAAATTAAATAATTAAAAATTACCTTAATGGAGGTTAAAAGTATGAAAAAACGTGTTGTTATTACAGGTGCTGGTGTTGTTTCTTCTCTGGGGTTTGGAAAAGAACAATTCTGGAATGCAATAAAAGAAGGTAAAAATGGTATAAGTGAAGTTACCAGAATTGATGTGTCCAATCTTTCAACTAAAGTTGGTGCTGAGATAAAGGATTTTGACCCTTCTGAGTTTATTGACAAAAAAGAAGCAAGGAGAATGGATAGATATACTCAGTTTGCAATGGCGGCAGCTAAAATGGCTGTTGAAGATTCAAAATTAGACTTAGAAGCCATTGACCTTAATAAATGCGGTGTAATTGTAGGTTCTGGTGTAGGTGGACTTGATACACTTGAGGAACAGCATAGCGTTCTTATAAACAAAGGACCTGGAAGAGTAAGCCCCTTCTTTATTCCTATGATGATATCAAACATGGCAGCTGGACGTATTGCTATTCAATATGGTTTTAAAGGTTTCAATGAATGTGTTGTTACTGCATGTGCAACAGGAAATAATGCAATAGGAGATGCATTTAAAGTAATTCAGCGTGGAGATGCTGATGTCATGTTAACCGGTGGTGCGGAGGCAGTTATAACGATGATGAGTTTTGCAGGCTTCTGTTCTATGGGAGCTATGAGTAAAAACCCTGATCCTAATACTGCATCAAGACCATTTGACAAAGACAGGGATGGTTTTGTTGCTGGAGAGGGTGCAGGAATCCTTGTAATTGAAGAATTGGAGCATGCTGTTAATAGAGGGGCAAATATTCTTGCCGAAATAGTTGGTTATGGTTGTACCTGCGACGCATATCATATTACTGCACCACATCCAGAAGGAGATGGAGGAGTAAGAAGCATGCAGATGTGTATTAACGATGCTGGTATCAAACCAGAGGAAATAGGATATATTAATGCACATGGTACATCAACACCATTAAATGACCCGGGAGAAGTAAATGTTGTTAAAAGAGTATTTGGAGAACATGCTCAAAAGGTTTCAATGAGCTCAACTAAATCAATGACAGGTCATCTTCTAGGGGCTGCTGGAGCTATAGAGGCTATAATTACTGCTATGGCACTTAAGGATAGTTTCTTGCCACCAACAATAAATGTTGTAAATCAAGATCCAGAATGTGATATTGATTGTGTACCTAATGTTGGTAAAAAGGCAGATATTAAGTATGCCCTATCAAATGCTCTAGGATTTGGTGGTCACAATTCAACAATTTGCTTAAAAAAGTTTGAATAGTATTATACTATTGATGAGATAGTTATAAAAGGATAAAATAAAAGGTGGGGCTCAGGCTTCACCTTTATTTTAAGTGTACCACGTAAAAACCTATCGAATAAACTTTATGACAATAAATAGAGGGTAGAAATTAAAAATAAATCGAGGAGGTACCGAGCTAAGGCTATTTCTGTCAAGAAAATATATTTATTGAATATTCTTGTGAAATGCTGGGCATGGGCAAAATAATGAAAAATAGTAGTCAAATTAACGATAATATATCTCTTCTTGAAGACAAAATAAAGTATAACTTTAGAGATAAAGAGGTAATAAACACTGCAATAACACACAGCTCATTTGCTAATGAAAGAAAAGCTAAAAAAATTAAATATAATGAGAGAATTGAGTTTCTTGGAGATTCAGTGTTAAGTCTAGTTATTAGTGAATATTTGTATAAAATGTATCCAAATTTACCTGAGGGTGAGTTAACGGTTACTAGAGCAAAAATTGTTTGTGAAAATTCGCTTGCTAAAGGAGCTACTAACATCGAATTAGGAAAGTTTTTATTGCTGGGTAAAGGTGAGGAACTTTCAGGTGGCAGAAAAAAAGCATCAATACTATCAGATGCTTTTGAGGCTTTAATTGGTGCAATCTATATTGATGGTGGCTTTGAAACAGCTAGGGAGTTTATTCTTAAATATATGGAGAACATTATAAAAAATTGTGTAGAAGGGAAGCTGTTTTATGATTTTAAAACTCAATTACAGGAATTAGTTCAACAAAATGGAGAGCAGCATATTCTATATAATGTTATAGCTGAGAGCGGACCAGACCATAATAAATCCTTTGTAACAGAAGTTAGAATTAATAATGATATTGCTGGAAAAGGCATGGGGCGTTCCAAAAAGGAATCGGAGCAAAATGCTGCAAAAGATGCATTAGATAAATTTAATCTCAAAGGAGTGTTAAACAATTAAAAAGCATATAGTAATACCTATATTTGTTCCTCACAAAGGATGCCCCTTTGATTGTATATATTGCAATCAGAAGATAATTAGTGGACAGAATAATGAGGCAAATGAAAATGAAATACGCGAAACAATAGAGGCTCATTTGGAAACAAGTAGAGATGCCTTTGTTGAGATTGCTTTCTTTGGCGGCAGTTTTACTGGTATTCCTTTAGAAGAACAGAAATGGTATTTAAAAATAGGATATAGCTATGTAAAATCAGGAAAAGTAATGCAGCTGAGAATTTCAACTAGACCGGACTATATTACTGAAGAAATCCTTGATTTATTAGATAGTTATGGGGTAAAAACTATAGAGCTAGGAGCACAAAGCTTAGATGATGAGGTGCTAAGCTGTAGCAACAGAGGACATAGCCTCGAAGCAGTTACAAAAGCAGCAAAAATGATTAAATCCAGGGGTTTTTCTCTAGGAATTCAAACGATGATTGGCTTGCCAAGGGATACAATAGAAAAAGACCTTGAAACAGCGCATAGAGTAGTGGAAATAGCACCGGATATCGTACGGATATACCCAACGCTTGTAATAAAAGATACTTATCTAGAGAAAATGTATTCTGAAGGAAGTTATAGGCCATTGACTATTGAGGAAGCGGTTGATATATCTGCAGCATTGTTAGAAATCTATGAAGAAAATAATATAAATGTTATTCGGGTTGGACTGCAACCAACTGAAAGCATAAGTGAAAATGGGAATGTTGTTGCTGGGCCATTTCATCCTGCCTTTAGGCAACTTGCTGAGTCAAAACTTTTACTGAATAAAATGATTAAATATATAAAAGCTAATAATCTTGAAAACTCGAAAGATATAATAATAGAATGTAGCTCTCGAGAAATATCAAACATCATCGGGCAAAAACGAAAAAACATAATTACATTAAAGAGAGAATTTAATTTTATAAATATAAAGCTGGATATAAATGATAGTAAAAATAGCTTCCGCATACTTAAAGTATAGGTAATATGAATACAAAATTTATTAATGCAAAAAATAAAAAAAATAATTGTAAAAAGAAGGAATTCGAAGTAATATATAGAATATATAATGATAAATATATAAAAAATTATATATTTGTAAATTATTTTTATTATTAAAGCATTTTTAGGAGGATGTATTTATGGAAGTACTAAAAGTTTCAGCTAATTCGCAGCCCAAATCTGTTGCCGGAGCACTCGCTGCTGTTCTAAGAGACAACAATTATGCAGAATTACAGGCAGTTGGTGCTGGAGCAGTAAATCAAGCGGTTAAGGCAATTGCTATCACACGTGGCTTTGTTGCTCCTAATGGAATAGATCTTGTTGCAGTTCCCGCTTTTGCAGAGGTTAATATTGATGGTGAAGACAGAACAGCTATCAAATTCTACATACAACCTCGATAATTTCTAATTTTATTTATTAAAGGCTCGCTTATAATGGCGAGCCTTAATTTTCGCTCCGTGTAATGAATGTAGTACAATAAAATGTGATGTAAACATGCTATTGACAATGTATGGAATTCTAAACTATAATTTAGATGGTATTAATAATACTAATTATATTATGAAAGGAGTTGTTTTGATGTCTGTAAAATTTGCTGAGGTGGTTTTTAGATAACTTAATATTGGCACAGGTTAACAAATCTTTTTTATAGGTTAGCTTTGTTACCGGTGCAGCTTCTTTCGAGCAACCTGAATCGTGTAAAATGCAATAGTTGTTTTGCAGTGTTATTGTCTTGATTTATTTGGACATTGACTTTGCATACAAATGTCGGCACGCATTAAGTAGCGTGTTTTTTTATTGCTTTTTTAATGGTCAATTACTCTAAGCCATGGCTCATAGAAATTGACTTTATAACATATTTCCGCAGGTAGGTCGTTATCTGCGGAATTTTTTCAGCAAGGTGAGTTTAATAATATTTGTAGCCGCAATTGGGGCTTATGGAGGCTGAAATGGCAAAAAAGAAAAGTACCTTTGATTACATGAGAGAAATACGTGGAAGCTGGGTTATCAATCCCAGAACCAGAGTTCAGGAAAACAATATAAAGAACAAAAAGAAACGAAGGCAGGATGAAAAGAAATTTATAAAGGATGATTATTAAGATGAATATTAATGAATATGGCTGGAATGAATATTTTGAAAGGCAATGGAAGGAAAGAAGTACTGAAGGTATGCACGCAGGAAGAATTGTAGCTGACTTTGGACAAATGCTGAGAGTTGTTACAAACCAGGGCGAAAAAAGTGTTAACAGACCCATACAAAAGGCTGATAACAGTATACAGTTAGCTGTGGGAGACTGGGTTGCCCTGGAGCAGCTTGCAGAAGGAACAGAAATGGTCATACGATTTGTTTTGGACAGAAAAACAAAGTTCTCAAGAGCAGCGGCAGGTATTGAAGTAAAGGAACAAATTGTTGCTGCAAATGCAGATACTGTATTTATTATTCAGTCTCTTAATAAGGACTTTAATATGAAGAGACTGGAAAGGTATATGATTGCAGCATGGGATAGTGGAGCCACCCCGGTGGTTGTACTGACGAAGGTCGATTGCTGTGAGGATGCCGGTGATAAAATCTCAATGGTATACAAAACAACACCTGGAGTTGATGTTTATGCTATCAGCGCAGTTACAGGTCAAGGGCTGGAGCAAATAAGAAAATTCCTCGAAAGCGGAAAGACCGTTGCATTGCTAGGCTCTTCAGGTGTAGGTAAGTCAACCTTGGTAAATACTCTGGCAGGTGAAGAAATGCTCAAAACTCAAGAAATACGTAATGATGACAGTAGGGGTAGACATACTACCACCCACAGAGAACTTATTCTTTTGCCTGGAGGAGGACTGATTTTGGATACGCCAGGCATGAGAGCTCTATCCTTATGGGAAGCTGATATCGGTATGGATATTATGTTTGGTGATATTGAAGAACTTACTGCACTTTGTCGGTTCCATGACTGTAAGCATCAGAACGAACCTGGCTGTGCTGTGAGAGAAGCTCTTGACGCAGGTAAACTTGAACTCTTGAGATGGGAGAGCTGGTTGAAGCTTCAAAAGGAACTGGCACATCTTGAAGCTAAAAAAGAAGGAAAACTAAGACTACAAGAGAAGCAATGGGGACGCCAAATATCAAAATTCCAGAAAGAATTTTATAAAGGGAGGCATTAAGTATAATAAGCATAGGCATAATAATAAGCTTTCATGAAAAGGGTTTTTAAAGAAGACAGCTGAATTGCAGTTTAGGTGAAAAGCTTACATACATTTTAGGCGGTTATCTCAATAGAGGTAGCTGCCTTTAATTAACATATGCAATGTTAGCTTGCCAGCTTGCGTTGTAAACAAAATATTTAAAACTTTTAAATCATTATAAAATATGGTAATATAAATCATATAGGAATATTTTTAGCAATTTTTATATTTATAACAATACGACAAAGAGGATTTTTTCATGAAAATGTGCTTTAAAGTAAATATTGATGACGTAAAAAATGGTATGATCGTTGGAGAAGATGTTTATTGTAATGGTAATTTATTACTCTCCAAAGGAATGGTAATTAAATCAGGTTATATTTCAAAAATGACTTCTCGTGGTGTATCGAAGATTACAGTTTTTGCTGATAAATCATATTATGATGATATTTTATTAAATCCTGTTGAAAAGTTTTATGTAGAGACATATGAAGCTTTTGCAAAAATACTAGATAAGCTTAAGTCACAGAATAAGATAGACATTCCAGAAATTTTTCCTATTGTTGAAAGCATATTGGGGGCTATCTTTTCAAGTCAGAACGCTATTTTATCTATTACGGGTTTAAGAGGTGAAGGAAACTATATTTATTCACATTCTCTTGATGTGTGTATTTATAGTCTTATAGCGGCAAAAGTTATGAATTTGAGTTATGAGGAAACAGTAATTCTTGGCATTGGAGCTCTTCTACATGATATTGGAAAAGTGAAAATTTCAACTGACATTTTAAATAAACAAGGAAAATTGAATGAAGCTGAGTTTAATGAAGTTAAAAAACATTCTGAATATGGTTATGATATATTAATAAGATGTCCTCAAATAAATTATGATGTTATTAAAATCGTTATGCAGCACCATGAGCGTTGTGATGGGAGCGGATATCCGAAACAATTAAAGAATGATGAAATACTTTTGCTTTCAAAGATAGTGGCGATAGCTGACATATATGATGCACTGACATCAGACAGAGTTTATAAAAAGAAAATTCTGCCACACGAAGCAGCAGAATATCTACTCTCTATATCAAATACTCTTGTAGATTCTCAAATAGCTAATATATTTATTAAGAATATTGCTATATATCCTAAAGGATGTCAGGTTCTTCTTAACACTAATGAAGTAGCTATAATACTTGATTCAAATATAAAGATGCCATTAAGGCCTATTTTGAAGATTATAACAGATAGATTTGGAAATCCTCTGCATGAATCATTTGAATTTGAATTAGAAAAAAACCCTAAAGTTTTAATAACCCAAATTTTTTGCTAGTTTTTTTACTAGGAGGCTGTTATATATAAATTAGTGTATAACAAGTGGAACTTGCCCGTTTTGTGCTAATACAAGCCTTCTTTCAACCTCGTACCAATTAATTAGGTTCCACCAGGAATCAATATATTTTTTTCTCTCATTCTGATAATCAAGGTAATAGGCATGTTCCCATACATCACAGACTAAAATAGGAATTCCGCTCCATTGAGTCAGATTTTGATGCTTTTCAGATTGTAATATTTCAAGTCTTCTCCAGGTTGGCTGCCAAGTTAAAATACCCCAGCCTGAAGCTTCAACTTTTTCTGTAGCATTTCTAAATTGCTCCTTGAAGACATTAAAATTACCAAAAAAGTTGTTTATTTGATTAAAGGTCTGTATACCTGGCTGCCCTCCCATATTGATTGGGGCCATGATGGTCCAGAATATGCTGTGTAATATGTGCCCGGAACCATTAAAGGCTAGTTCTTTTTCCCAAAACTTTATATATTCATAATCATTTTTCTTACGTGCTTCTTCTAGCTTTATTTCTGCCTTATTAAGTCCATCCACATAAGCTTTGTGATGCTTGTCATGGTGAATTTTTAAAGTAGTTTGACTGATTACAGGTTCTAAAGCATTATATTGGTAGGGGAGTGGTGGTAATTGATGCTGTCCTATAGGGATCATACTTAATCTCATAAGAATAATCAACTCCTTTGAATTAACAGCTCTTTAATCCTTAAAAAGAGTATCCATCATATTCGCTGCGATTCCAAGGATGACCACCGAAATGAGGATGTCTTCTTCTACGACGTAATGCTCTTAACAGTAATATTGAAATTAAGTCTCTTCTAAAACGTCTTCTTCCTCCAAAATGTCCTCCACCAAAACCGCCAAACTGTCTACTTTCAATATCATCTCCATCTTGGTAATCAGTATCTACATCTGCACCAACTCTATTGTCAATTTCGTCAACCATAAAGTCTAGTTGTTGGCGAGATGGAGTATGCATTGTTCCGAACTGCGCGGTAAACATATCACAATGACGCTCAACTTCAGGGTTAATAATATGGTAACATCTAGGATACATTGATTCCAATTCGTCTTGTTTCATTTCCATCATTGGTGATAACTGCATAGGAATATTCATTTTCCTCATATAGTCAATATAGTCCATATAATTAGAATCTAGCATTTAGCCTAACCTCCTTATTCTTTATAAAAACATCCTATAGAATATTTTATGTTAAAATTGAATATTGGGTTACAAATAATTATAATTATGTTAATCCATTATTTCGTTTTAAATTGTACTACAATTTGGGAAAAGATATTAAATAGTAATTGATATATTAAATGTGAATAGATAAAATGTAGTTGAATGTAACATGATTTATCGTAAAATAATTTAATTATTAATTAAAACTCATAACCTTCCAATAAATCACAAAGTATGCTAGACTAATAGGGTATGTAAATTTATTTATATGGTAGTAATGACTTAAAATTTATAAGATTTTACTATATTTTTTGGGGTGTAGAATGTATCTTAAAAGACTAGAAATACAAGGATTTAAATCATTTGCAGATAAAATAACATTAGATTTTACTTCAGGCATTACAGCTGTTGTAGGACCAAATGGAAGTGGTAAAAGTAATATTGGAGATGCTGTAAGATGGGTTTTAGGTGAGCAAAGTGCTAAGACACTCAGAGGAAGTAAAATGGAAGATATCATTTTTGCTGGTACTGAACATAGAAAATCCGTTGGCTTTGCAGAGGTGTCTCTTACTATTGATAATACAGATAATTATTTACCCGTTTCTTATAGTGAAGTAACAATAACCAGAAGAGTATATCGTTCTGGTGAAAGTGAATATTATATAAACAAGACATCATGTCGTCTTAAGGATATACATGAGTTACTGCTTGATACTGGAATAGGTAGAGATGGTTATTCTATTATTGGACAAGGCAGAGTTGATGAAATACTTAGCTCAAAATCAGAGGATAGAAGACATATATTTGAAGAAGCATCTGGAATTATGAAGTACAAGGTCAGAAAGCAAGAAGCAGAGCGTAAGCTAGACCTTACAGAGCAAAACCTACTGCGTATTAACGATATTATAATTGAGCTTGAGGCGCAATTAGAGCCTCTAAGAGAACAATCTGATGCTGCAAAAAAATACCTGTCCTTGAGGGATGCACTAAAGGAACTAGAGGTCAATGTTTATTTAGATAACATAGATAAATTTAAAGAGAAAATAAAAGAATATGAGGTACAGTTCAAGGATATAAAGGATAATATTGAGGCAGAGGAAAGAAAACTTCGCAGTATTACAGCTCAAAATCAGCAAAAAACTGAATTATTGAAGAGTTTAGAAGAAAAGATTAATACTGCTAAGGATAAATCCTTTGATATTGAAACAAATTTAGAAAAGAATAGTGCACAAATAAATTTAAATAACGAAAAGATCAATAGTCTGGAGCAAAATATAAAGCGTCTTGAAGAGGAAATCTTAGAGACTAGCTCAAAAGCTGAGCTTTTAAACAAAGAAGAAAAAAGCAGACAAAGTAAAATTGAGTATTTAAATGGTCAATATGCTGATTTTTCCAAGAAGCTTGAAAAGTATCAGTCAGAGCTGGATGCAATTATTTCTACCTTGGGTGAAAGTGAACGTCAGATAGAAATGATGAAGTCTGGTATAATGGACAAACTAGACATTCAATCAGACAAAAGAACTCAGATAAATAATATAAAAAACCATTTAGATAATTTAAAAAAAAGGCAAAACTCTATAGGTACAGAGATTTACACTCTAAAGCTAGAAAAAGATAAAGACAATATGAAGAAAGAAGACCTAACTGAGAGTATAAGAAAAACAACAATGCTTATAAAGCATGAGCAGACCAAGATAGAAGAACTTAGTTCAGAAAAGAATGAGCTACAGACTACTCTCCTTGAGTTAGAAAAACAGCATGGAGCTGTAAAAACTGACATACAGGTAAAAACCTCAAGGCATAGGCTGCTCAAGGACATGGAAAAAGGTATGGAGGGTTACAGCCGAAGCGTTAAGGAGATAATGAATGCATGCCGTGCATCAACTGACTTTGGAAATGGCATACATGGCACGGTTGCTCAGCTTTTGAACGTAGATAAAAAATACGAAACTGCTATAGAGATGACCTTAGGTGGTGCATTACAAAACATTGTTTCCTCGTCTGAAGAAGATGCAAAAAAAGCAATAGAATTTTTGAAAAGAAATAAAATGGGTAGAGCTACTTTTTTACCTATATCTGCAGTTAATGGAAAGAGGTTAGATGAAAATACAATTAACAAATTAAAGACATACCAAGGTTTTTGTGGCTTGGCTTCCGAACTTGTAAGCTATGATGCAAAATACAGCGGGATAGTAATGAACCTATTAGGTAGAGTTGCTGTAGTTGAAACCCTTGATGCGGGTATTAGTATTGCCAGAAAGTTTGGTTATTCCTTTAGAATTGTAACATTAGAGGGGGATATTTTAAGTACAAGCGGCTCAATGTCGGGAGGTTCTGGTGATCATAAAAGTTCTGGTATTCTCAGTAGAAGCAGAGAAATTGTTAATCTTGAGCAAGTTATTGAAGAACTGAAAAAAGAAGATATTAGACTTGGTGGAAAGACTAATGAAATAAGAAAAATGCTTACTGAGATAGATGCAGAGTTAAGTGAGGAAAATGTAAAATTAAGAGATAATGAGCTTGTTAAAACCAGAGATGAAAATCATTTGAGCATGATCGAGGATAACATAAACAAGTACAATGCAAAAATAGTTATGCTGGGTGATGAAAAGTCTCAAATTGTTAAACAGGAGCAGGATACAATTAAGGAGAAAGAGCAATATGAATTAGAACTTGAGGCTATTGAGAAGGATATTGCTCAAACAAAGGCTGTTATCGCCGAAAATCAAGAAAAATTTAAAGCTGATCAGTCGGTAAGGGATGAACTTCATGATAATATCACTGACTTTAAGATTTCTGTAAACTCAATAGTTGAGAGTCTTCAAAGTGTAAATGAGCATATAGAGAGAATCAGTACAGATAAAGCAGCCATGCTTAAAAGTATTGCTAGAAAAGAGGCAGAGGAGCTTAAATCAAACAAAGAGATTATAGAATTAAATAATGAAATTGAGGGACTTACAACTATTATTAAAAACCTACAAACCGAAAAAGTAGGCAAAACCTTTGAAATAGATAGACTAGTTGAAGAAAAAAGGGTTCTTGAGGAAGAGTCATCAGATTTTATAGATAAGTTGAATGCTTCAAACAAAACAATACATTTACTTCAGGAAGAATATAACCGAGTAGATGTGAAAAATACTAAGTCTGAGGCAGAAATGAAGGCCATTCAAGATAGAATGTGGGATGAATATGAACTCACTTATACCAGTGCATTAGAGCTTAAAAAAGAAATTCAGAGTATTTCGCAAGCTCAGAGGACAATCAATGAATATAGAGCTCAAATTAAAATGCTTGGTCCTGTTAATGTCTCTGCTATTGATGATTACATAAAAACCAAAGAGAGATTTGAATTTATGTCTGTTCAGAAAGATGATATGGAGCAAGCAAAAGATAAGCTGCACAAAATAATTTACGAAATGGTGCAGATAATGAAAAAGCAATTTATTGAACAGTTTAAGCTGATAAATGAAAACTTTGGAATAGTGTATAAGGAATTATTTGGTGGAGGTCATGCTAGATTAATTATTTCGGATATGGATAATGTTCTTGAGAGTGGCATAGAGATAGAAGTACAGCCGCCAGGAAAAAAACTTCAGAACATGATGCTACTATCTGGTGGAGAACGTGCTTTTACAGCAATTGCGTTACTGTTTTCTATTCTTAGAATGAAGCCAACTCCATTTTGCTTACTTGATGAAATTGAGGCTGCGCTCGATGATGCTAATGTATATAGGTTTGGGGAGTATTTAAAAAAATTCTCAAGTAAAACTCAATTTATTATGGTTACACATAGAAAGGGTACTATGGAAGTGTCCAATACTATGTACGGTGTAACAATGCAAGAACATGGTATATCGAAGGTGGTTTCAATGAAGATGGGCGAAATGGCGAGCTAGGAAATACTTGGCTTAAGAAGGATTATAAGGTTAGAATAGAATTGAAATATTATTCATCAAAGCAAAACATAAATTAAATGGAGGAGTATTAATGGGATTTTTCGACAGACTTAAGGATGGACTACAAAAAACAAGAAAGAGCATTACAGAAAAGATTGATCAGGTGCTTGTTTCCTTTGGTAAAGTAGATGAAGAATTATTTGATGAGCTTGAGGAAATTCTTATTACATCTGATATCGGAATAGAAACTACTATGAAGATAATTGAAAATTTAAAAGAAAAGGTAAAAGAAAGAAAAGTTATAGACCCTATGCAAGTTAAGGAACTTTTAAAAGAAGAATTACAGGAAATACTCGAAAGGGGAGGCAATAATTTAAAACTTGATACCAGACCGTCAGTAATAATTGTAATAGGTGTAAATGGAGTTGGAAAGACCACCTCAATTGGTAAAATTGCAAATCTTTATAAAAGTCAGGGTAAGAAAGTACTTTTAGCAGCTGGAGATACTTTTAGGGCGGCTGCCATAGATCAGTTGGAAATATGGGCAAAAAGGGTTGGAACAGAAATAATATTCCAAAAGGAGGGTTCAGATCCAGCTGCAGTAATATTTGATGCTGCTCAAGCTGCTAAGTCAAGAAAAGCTGACATACTTATATGTGATACAGCAGGAAGATTGCATACAAAGAAAAATCTTATGGAGGAACTCAAAAAGGTTTCTAGAGTATTAGATAGAGAACTTCCAGAGGCAGACAGAGAAACATTATTAGTGCTTGATGCCACTACTGGTCAGAATGCTATATCTCAAGCAAAGACCTTTAGCGAGACCACGGATATTACAGGCATAGTACTTACAAAGCTAGATGGAACTGCAAAAGGTGGAATAGTAGTTGCAATAAAGTCAGAACTTGATATACCTGTTAAGCTCATTGGAGTTGGTGAACAAATAGATGATTTACAAAAGTTTGATGCAAAAGAGTTTGTTGATGCATTATTTTCATAAATAATTACCATAAAAGAGTATATAACTATAATTATAGTATTGTGTGAGGAGGAACGTAATGATATATGACTATTATAAAGAAAAAGGTAAAAAGAGGTCTAAAGGGAAAATAGCAGTTTTTATATTAGCAATTATTGTTGTTATTTGTGCTATTATTGGAAGCTCAATTTATATGGAGCTTATTCAGCTAAAGGAACTGAATCAGCAAGCTGATTATACAACGGTTTTTACTAAGAATCTTCTGTATAAGGTGATATTCTTTTTTGCTAGTTTTATTGTAATTTCCTTATTTATATTTATTACAAATAAAGTAATAATTAATAGTATGAAAAAATATTTTGCTAAAAATGGCTTAGAGCAGAGAAAGCTATTAAATGTTCCAATAGCTTTGATTATCGGTATTGCTGGTGCTTTTTTGACGAAGGAATTCTTTTATAATAAGGCATTATTATTTTTGAATTCTGTAGACTTTGGGAAAGTAGATCCTCAATTTGGTCAGGACATTGGATATTATATTTTCCAAAGACCATTTTACATGTCGTTATTTGATTTTGTATCTAATTTCTGGTTATTTGTAATTATTTATGCAATAGTATATTATGCTCTAGTATTATTAACTGCTTTAAATGGTTCTCTTGATTTTAAGGAGTTTAAGGACAAAACAATATTGAGGCATAATATAATTAATATTGCAATTTTCTTTGTACTAAAAACGATTTCCTATAAATTTCAAAGAGAAGACCTCCTGTTCTCATCCTTTACAGAAACTGGTATTAATGGTGCAGGGTATTCTAATACAAATATTTGGATAAAATTTTATACTTTTGCTCCTATAATAGTATTAGCTATTGTTATTATCGCTGGATTTTTTATTTGGAAAGGTAAGCTAAAGAAGGCAGCTATTACAATAGCAGTGTATCCTGTAATATTTATTTTGGTATCTGTAGCATCTGGATTAATTCAAACAGCAATTGTAGGACCAAATGAATTTGAATATGAGAAGAATTATTTGAAAAACAATATGGTTGAAACAAGGTCTGCTTATGGACTTGACAAGATTGAAACCTATGATTTTGATAAAATAGAGGATTTGACTCCTGAAATAATTGAAAAAAATAGAAATACCATTGATAACATCAGAGTAGTAGACTATGCTCCAACACTTGAAAGCAATAAACAGCTTCAAAGTAATACTAATTTCTATACCTTATCTACAGGAGATATCCTAAACTATACTGTAAACGGAAAAGAAATTCCTGTACTGATTTCAGCAAGAGAAATAACTACAGCAAAATTGCAGAATCAAAATTTTGTTAATAAAACCTTTAAATACACTCATGGCTACGGTGTGGTTGTAAATCCAATTAATAAACTTACTTCTCAGGGACAGGTTGAGTTTTTAGTAAGTGGACTTAAGATGGATACTGTAGATAAAACAACTCTTAATGTTAAAGAACCTAGGATATATTATGGTGAGCTAACAAATAATTTTGTAATCGTTAGCCCTCAATCAGCAGGAAAAGAAGCTGAAATTGATTATGATGGTACAACTTTAAGCTATTTTGATTCCACCAACACTGATGATGGGACAGATGCAAAGAAGATACATCTAGGACTTTTAAATAGGGTTTTATTTGCCATAAAGTATATGGATGCTAACTTATTGGTTTCCAGTAATATTTCATCTGATTCTCAGATACTTTTAAATAGAAATGTTGTTGAAAGGGCACAAAAGGGAGCTCCTTTCTTAAAGGTAGACTCAGACCCAGCTTTGACTATTACAGCAGATGGAAGACTTAAATGGGTTTTAGATGCTTATACTCGTTCTAGTGACTACCCATATGCACAAACCTTCTATACAGAAAGTAATGATGCTGATTTACGAGCTCTCAATGGTATGAACTATATTAGAAATTCTGTAAAAATAACTATAGATGCTTATGATGGAACTGTTAAGTATTACATTATTGATGAAACTGACCCAATAATACAAGCATATAAAAAGGTTTATCCAGGACTTTTTTCTGATGAAGCCCTCCCAGATACTATAACATCACATATGAGATATCCTGAGACTCTTTTCAAAGTTCAAACGGAGGTTCTTAAGAAATACCATTTAGACCCAACAAAACCTGAGAATATATCAACCTTCTATACCAATCAGGATGCCTGGTCTATTGCAAAATACCCGGATAAATCATCACCAACAGGAGTCAGAGATATAGACTCTTATTATAATATGATTAAGCTTCCTGGTGATTTAGGTACTAAGGAAGAGCTTATATTAATGAGACCTTTTACTCCTTCAGCTGATAAACATAACATGACGTCCTGGCTAGCAGTTAAGAATTCAAAAGAGGATTACGGTAAGATGATATTGTTTAACTTCCCTAAGGATACCAATATACTTGGAACTGATCAGGTTGAAAACAATATTAATGCAATAAGTGAAGTATCAGAAAGCCTTACACTTTGGGGAAAACAGGGAAGTTCAAAGGTGTTTAAAGGGAGCTTGCTTGTTATACCAATAGAGAACAGTGTATTATATGTAGAACCAATATATATTCAATCTGAAAGTACCTCTTCTTTACCTCAGGTTAAGAAGGTTGTAGTGGGGTATCAACAGGGATCTGATTTCAAACATGGTATTGGTAATAATCTTGATGATGCATTAAATGATCTCTTCAATGGAGCCGTAAAAGTTACAACCGACAAGCTGCCTACAGTTGATCAAACAACAGGTGAGGTTAAAACAACAGAAAATAAGGCTCCAAATGAAACAACTGCACCACCAAAGGATAATGAGCCATCAAAGGAAAATGCACCACAGATAGATAATGCAAAGCTTGATGAACTTCAGGAGAAGCTCGATGCTTTGATGAAGCAATCCCAAGAAATAAATGATTTGCTTAAGAGCCTTAGAGAGTAAATATACAATTAGCAAATAAGTTGATAATGCTTATATTTAAAAATATGCTGTGATTAAATGGATATATTCCTAAAATGGATATATCCATTTTTTTATAAAATTATTGCTTAGCAAAACTAGGGAATTTATGATCATACAAATATGATTAAAATATAGTAATATTGCATAAAAATATTCAGTTTTAATGTGCGAAAATTATATAAAAGTATATTGTAAATAATAAATAAAAGGAATAGAATACATAAGATATATTTGCATTACCAGTTATTTCTATTAAAACTATGAACAATTGTACATTTATACACTATTACCAATATATTGGAGGTAATTTATGTTTAAGAAAATAAAAAGGTTTTTGGTGGGGAAACCATTAAAAAACGAAGCATTATCAGATCAAAAATTAGGAGTACTTTGGGGACTTCCTATTTTATCAAGTGATGCCATATCATCAGTTGCATATGCGGGACAAGAAGTATTAATGGTATTAATTCCTGTAATTGGTGCAGCCGCGTATGGAAAGCTGTCTATTATCTCTATTGCAATTATTGGACTGCTTTTATTATTAATGCTCTCTTATAGGCAGATAATTGACAGTTATCCTAATGGAGGTGGAGCATTTGTTGTTGCTAAGGATAATCTGGGGATTTTTGCCGGAATTACAGCCGGTGCTGCATTAACAGTGGATTACATATTGACAGTGGCAGTAAGTATTTCATCAGGTGTGGAGCAATTTACCACCGCATTTAGGGATTTTAAGCCATATTCAGTTTTAATTGCGTGTATACTTGTTATTCTTTTGATGATAGGAAATCTTAGAGGAATAAGAGAGTCCTCTAAAATGTTTGGGTTGCCAGCATATGCATTTATTATTGGTATAGTAGTAATGATTGTTGCTGGTATAGTAAAAGTGAGAAATGGATATGTACCACAAGAGCCGACTTTTGAATCTGTTGGAAAGCCTTTGGGCATGATAGCGGGACTGGCATTGATTCTCAGAGCTTTTTCAAATGGCTGTACGGCGCTGACAGGGGTAGAGGCTGTCAGTAATGCAGTTCCTAATTTTAAAAGTCCGAGCACAAAGTATGCTAAGAGAGTTCTATTGCTTTTATCAATGATTATCCTTGTGCTTTTTGGTGGTACTTCTATACTGGCAAATATGTATCACGTATATGTACACCCACATGGTGGTGCAATGCTTATAATGATAGCAGAGGAAATATTCAATCATGATTTTATGTTTTATTATATTACAGCAACAACGTTTATAATATTGGTATTGGCAGCGAATACTGCTTATTCCGGTTTTCCTATGCTGATTTCTATCATGGCGAAGGAAGGCTATGCACCGCGCCAGCTCAGCATGAGAGGTGATAGATTAAGCTTTGACAATGGAATTATAATGCTGTCTGTTGTTTCAATTATTTTAATGATAATATTTAAGGCAAATGTAACTAGCTTGATTGGGTTATATGCAATTGGTGTTTTTATTTCATTTACAATATCTCAATTTGGTATGTTTGTTAAATGGAAAAAAAATAAAGGTGAGAATTGGAAGCTAAAAGCTATTATAAACGGAACCGGTGCTATTGTTACATCTATTGTAGTGATAATTATTGCATTGACAAAGTTTAGAGAAGGTGCTTGGATTGTTGTAATATTAATACCAATTTTAGTTTTTTTGATAATAAAGGTTAAAAAGCATTACAGGGCAGTAAATATGCAACTAAAACTAAAGCAGGAAGAAATTGATGCTTTTGATATAAACCAATCAACCTATACTAATAGAGTAATTGTACCAATTGAGAGTATTAACAGATCAAGTTTAAGAGCATTGAGATTTGCTAAAACCATTTCGGACAATATAACAGTATTTAGTGTTGTTATTGATGAGGCTGATGCAAAGAAAATCAGGGAAAAATATGCAGCCTTACATATAGATATACCACTTGTAATTAAATATTCACCTTTTAGAAAAGTGGTTGAGCCTCTGCTAAAATATATTGACTCTACTGAATATGACTATCAGACTGGTGATATGATTACCGTAATCTTACCAAAATTTGCAGTTAAGAAGTGGTGGCATAAGATTTTGCATAACAATACATTATTCTTTATTGAAAAAGAGCTTTTGAAACATAAACATATAGTTGTGTCGCTTATGCCTTTACAGCTAAAAGATGATGATTTTATTCTGAATAATGAAATATTAATAAAAACAAATAAATACAGCAAGCACTAAAAATACTTTACTACTATAATAATTAGATATAAACTGATATAAGGGTAAGAATAACTCTTAGTGTTAGAAATAATATGATAAAATGAGGAGTTAAAATGAAATATTACATTGGAATTGAATTAGGTGTAAAAAATATAGTTGCAGGGTTACTTGATAAATATGGAAAAATGGTTCGCAGAGAAACTGTACCAACAAATAAGGACAGAGCCTTCGAGGATATAATTCAAGATATGTGTTCCTTGATTACAAAAATAATTGATGATGAGGATATTGAACTTAAAAATGTTAAATATATTGGAGTGGGTTGTCCTGGTATAATAGATAATTTAAATGGAGTAGTTCTCAAGAATTATTCTCTAAATTTTAGTAATGCACCTATTAGAGATGAAATAAGAAAGCATATAAATTTGCCTGTATATATTGAGAATGATGCTAACTGTGTCGCTATTGCAGAATATCTTCTTGGTGCTTCGTATGGAACAAGCAGCTCACTTACAATCAAAGTAGGTGTAGGAATTGGTGGTGGAATAGTTATTAATGGTAGTATTTTTAATGGTTTTAATTTTGGAGGTACTGAGTTTGGGCATATGATAATTGATTATAATGGTAGAGAATGTACGTGTGGAAGGAAGGGCTGTTGGGAACAATATGTTTCTGCTTCTGCACTTATTAATCAAACAAAACAATTAGTCATTGATAATCCTGATTCTATACTTGCAAATATAGTAAAAGGCAATTTGTCTCAAATTACTGAATTAACAGTATTTGAGGCTGCAAAAGAAGGAGATGTGCTAGCCAAAAGACTATGTGCAGAGTATATAGATTATTTTGCTGAAGGTTTAGCAAATATTGTTAATATTCTTATGCCAGAGGTACTTGTTATAGCTGGTCCTATAAGTAAACTTGGAAATAGCCTTGTTAATCCTCTAGTTGAAATACTAGGTGAACGGATTTACTGCAAGGAAGTACATGTACCTGAATTTAAAATGGCAGAAATGGGTACTGCTGGTATAGTAGTGGGTGCTGCTATGCTAGGAGCCTTCAAGGATGAGAAATTAGATGATTTGGTATAAGCAGTTTAAAAACACGAGTTGGCAAGCCAACTTTGCTTATGTTAATAAAAGTTAATATAACTTACTGGAGGTCTATATGGCTGAAATAATATTTAAAATAACAAAAAATTTCGGAGCTATATCCGAGAATAATAAGGGCTGGACAAAGGAGCTAAATTTGGTCAGTTGGAATGATAGAGATCCTAAATATGATATTCGAGAATGGTCACCAGAACATGATAAAATGGGTAAGGGTATAACCTTAACTCGTGATGAACTAATTGAGCTTAAAAATATTCTAAACAATCTGGATATTTAAAATTATCTAGATTATCTATAAAAGCTAGGGCAAAGAGCCCTAGCTTTTATAATATAACCAATATTTTTAGTGTTACTTTTTAACAAATGATTGGCAATCAGTACATGGTATAACTTTTGGATCTGGTTCATGTGTTCCTACTTGAATTTGATCTAATGCACAATATTCCTCAGATTCATTATGATTTGCGCAGTTAAAAATAGTACATTGGATACTTGGGTTTTTATTAGCATTTGAAGGCATTATAATTTCACTCCATTTCTGATAATAGTTTTTTTATTTCTTTAATATTATTAAATTTCTTAAAATAAATTATTCATAATTTATTTTTAATTATCTAAATTATAGAGATAGCTCAAAAAATCAAATATTTTAAAGATATATCATGAAAAACTAAAGTAATATAAATATTGTGACTTATTGACACTATATATTGATAGTGATATTATTAATACACAATATATGGCGTGGAAAATATGGGAAACATACTATGTTTTTACAACATTCATATATTATTATTTTTTGTTTTTTTATGCTAATGATAAATTTTTTAGAGGGGTGGCTAAGCCGTAATGATTACCAAAATCAAGAAACGTGATGGAAGAGAAGTGCCTTTTAACATCGAAAAGATTGCCAGTGCCATATTTAAGGCAGCAAGTGCAACTGGAGGTAAGGATTACAATACTGCAATGGAATTAGCAGTTAAAGTTGTTGAGAACATTGAAACCACTCATGGCAAAAATATTCCAGACGTTGAAGAAATACAGGACACAGTTGAAAAAATACTAATTGAAACGGGTCATGCCAGAACAGCTAAAGAATTTATTTTATATAGAGCAGAACGAACTAGAACACGTGAAATGAACACAAGACTTATGAAGGTGTTTGAGGAGTTAACGTTTAAGGATGCAAAGGATAATGATTTAAAACGTGAAAATGCAAATATTGATACTGATACTGCAATGGGAACTATGCTTAAGTATGGTTCAGAAGGGGCAAAGCAGTTTTATGAAATGTATGTATTAAAGCCAGAGCATGCTAAGGCACATAATGATGCAGATATTCATATACACGATTTAGACTTTTTGACACTGACTACTACTTGTTGTCAGATAGATATAATGAAGTTGTTTAAGGATGGTTTCAGCACTGGTCATGGACATCTTAGAGAGCCCAATGATATCAATAGTTATTCAGCTTTGGCATGTATTGCAATTCAATCAAATCAAAATGATCAGCATGGAGGACAGAGTATACCAAATTTTGATTATGGAATGTCAATGGGTGTAGCAAAAACTTATGAAAAGGGATATAGACAGAATTTGCGCAAAGCATTAGAATTGCTTACTGATAAGGATTTGGGAGAAGAAGTAAATGAAATTTGCAGGCTTATTAAACAGGATGATAAGCTTAAACCTTCTTTAAACAGGATGGAACAATATATAAAGGTAGAGAGAAAATATCTTTTGCAGTATGTTCAAGACCAAGCAATAGTAGATAAGGCTCAAGAGTTTGCAGTTAATAAAACAGAGGTGGAGACAGATAGAATTACATATCAGGCAATGGAGGCTTTTATACACAATTTAAACACCATGCACAGTCGTGCTGGTGCTCAGACTCCCTTTAGTTCTATAAACTATGGAACTGATACTTCACCTGAAGGTAGACTTGTTATCAAAAACTTATTACTATCTACTGAGGCTGGACTAGGAAATGGGGAAACACCTATTTTCCCAATACATATTTTTAAGGTTAAGGATGGAATAAATTACAAGGATGGAGATCCTAACTATGATTTATTTAAGTTGGCTTGTCGAGTAAGTGCTAAGAGATTATTTCCGAATTTCTCATTCCTGGATGCACCATTCAATTTGAAGTACTACAAGGAGGGCAACCCTGATACAGAGATTGCTTATATGGGTTGTAGGACTAGAGTAATTGGAAATACATATGATTCATCAAGAGAAACAATTTTTGGCAGAGGTAATCTGAGCTTTACTACAATCAACTTACCAAGAATAGCATTAAAGTGCAATAAAAACTTGAACATGTTCTTTGAGGAGTTAGATAAGAAAATAGATTTAGTTATTGAACAGCTTTATGAAAGGTATTTAATTCAAGCTAAGAAAAAAGTTAAGAACTACCCATTCCTTATGGGGCAGGGAGTTTGGATTGATTCAGAAAAATTAAATTGGGATGATGAAGTTGGTGAGGTTTTAAAGCATGGAACTCTATCTGTGGGCTTTATTGGTTTAGCTGAATGTCTTAAAGCACTTACAGGGAAGCATCATGGCGAATCTGAACAGTCACAGAATCTTGGCCTTGAGATAATAGGCTACATGAGAAAAAGAATGGATGATGCAGGTGCTAAGTATCAAATGAATTTTTCTTTACTTGCTACTCCTGCAGAAGGTACCTCAGGTCGTTTTGTTAAATATGATAAAAAGACATTTGGAGAAATTGAAGGTATTACTGATAGAGAATACTACACTAATAGCTTCCATGTACCAGTGTACCATAAAACAAATGCAATAGATAAAATTAAAATTGAGGCACCATATCATGAATTTACTAATGCAGGTCATATAACCTATGTTGAGATTGACGGGGACCCTTTAGATAATTTAGAGGCATTTGAAAAAATAATAAAAGCCATGAAAGAGTATGGTATAGGCTACGGTTCGGTTAATCATCCTGTAGATAGAGATCCTGTATGTGGCTATACTGGAATAATTGGGGATACTTGTCCTAAGTGCGGAAGAGAAGAGGAAGACCTCCACTTTGAAAGAATAAGACGCATAACAGGTTACTTAGTTGGAACCTTGGACCGCTTCAATAATGCGAAACTTGCTGAAGTGAAAGACAGAATTAAGCATATGTAATTATAGTAAATCCTTATTAAAAGTTAAGAAGTATGAAATGAAGATTTTTGTGAGGCTAAGATGGATAAGAAAATTAGAGTTTCAGGAATAATTAATGAGTCAATAGTTGATGGCCCTGGTATCAGAATGGTAATATTTGCTCAAGGCTGTAAGCATAAATGCAAGGGCTGTCACAATCCAAACACTCATAATTTTGATGCTGGAGAATTTGTTGATATAGATAAAATAATTAGTGACATAAAGAAAAATTCTCTTTTAGATGGTGTTACATTTAGTGGAGGGGATCCCTTTGAACAGGCTGAAGCCTTTGCAAAACTGGCTGAGGAAGTAAAGAAAATAGGCTTGAGTGTCATTACTTATACAGGCTATACCTATGAACAGTTACTTGGATATGCTTCGCAAAGAAAAGGCTATAAGGAATTATTAGAAAATACTGATGTACTAGTAGATGGACCATTTATTATGGAGGAGAAAAGCCTTCTCTTAAAATTTAGAGGTTCTAAAAATCAGCGCATTATAGATGTGCCTAATAGTATTCAAAATAAAAGGGTAGCACTTGCAAGTTATGGGTAAATGATATTATGACAATAACAAATGGCTGTGTAGATATTCATACTTCGGTACTTATTGGTGAGTGCTATGGAAAGTTTAATAGCTTTAGAGTAGCTAAATTAGGTATGCAGATAATAACAGATGCTTTTCAGTTTGTAGCTCATGAAAGAAAAATATGTGTAGTAAATTATTTATAATAATTCGCTTTAAGCTGAAGCTAAATCATTGGTTTAGGCGATGACATGAATTTGACTATATTAAAATTTATTTATTAGGAGAGTTTAGCGTGAAAGAATCAAATGCAGTTATAATTTGACCGCGTACCTCCATGATAAATTTTATTACTATTTTTGCCAAAAGATGGCATGGAGGTTATTATGAATATTTCTATTACGCACATTGGAGTTTATGCGACTGATATTGAAAAATCAAGAGAATATTATGCGACTTTTTTTAATGGGGAAAGTAATGATTTATATAAAAACTCAAAGGGCTTTTCTAGTTACTTTATAACCTTTGCCAGCGGTGCTAGATTAGAAATAATGCACCATGTTGAGTTAGTTAAAAGGGAAGTTGAAGATAAAGTAAATGGATGGAGTCATCTTGCTTTTTCAGTAGGAAGTAAAGAAAAGGTTTTGGAAATTACAGAAAGAATTGTTAATTCAGGGTATAAACTTTTAAGTCCACCAAGAATAACCGGAGACGGATATTTTGAAAGTTGTGTTGAAGACCCTGATGGAAATAGAGTGGAAATAACGGAATAATGTATTAAGCCTTTCAAATCCAGTTAATATTCTTAATCAGATTTGAAAGGCTTTTATTAACATAAGCAATGTCGGCTTGCCTAATTGCGTTGTTTATACTTGTTACATGCCTAACTAAATGAAACTATATTTCTCTAAAAGGAACGCCTTTGATAAAACATATAGCTGCTCCAACAGCAGTTGCATATTCAGCATTTGCTGGCGTTTGAAAATGGACATCATATAGCTTACTCAGCTGTTGAAATATATGTTCTGATTGAGGTACATTAGTTAAATTACCAGTTAAAACTACCTCTTTTATATTATCTATTCTAGTATTAAAAACTGCAACCATACCTATTGTCTGGAAAACCAGATTAATTATACCTAAAGCTAAATCTGCATTAGAAACTAAATCGCTTATTTTACCAAAGTTGGAGGCAGTAGTTTCACTTGGCAGTGTTTCCATAACTTCCTTTGAAATATCGTTAATTGTCAGATCTACGTGAGATAAATCACCGCCATTGGCAGCCTCTATTAAATCATCAAAATTACGGACATTTAACATTCTGTTTGATAAACCTAATAAGGTACCACCACCAACACCTGTTCCGCCTAAATGGACAGCAGTGTTATTTTCAGCCTTGACAAGAGCAGTACCAGTACCCATACTTACTATTATTGCTTTGTTAAGGTCACTTAAGTAAAGTCCACCCAAACCAATTGCCATAAACTCATCAACTTTGGCAGTTGATATTCCAAATAACTTACTGTTTACAAAGGAGGACCCAACTCCTGTTATCATAATTCTTTCGATGTCATCAATTTTCAATTCATTAATATTTAAGAACTTACCAAATGCGCCATATACCGATGCTAAAGGATCATTTGCACGAACAAGCAAGGGGTTAATCATTGATTTACCATCAAAACCAACTATCTTAGTGGTACTTCCACCAATATCTATTCCAATAACCTTACCCACAAAACCACTCCTCTTGTATATTACTAGTATTTTATGTTTATTATTAAGCTCCAGTAAACATTTTGGCTAATGCAATTCCAACACCTGTGATACCTTCGCCACCAAGCAAGCCCGAGGCTGCAACAGTACCAGTTTCATCTGTACTCTCCTTATTCTTACCACGGATAAGATCAGTTATGAATCTAATAAGTCCGCCTAAGAACACTGCGGCTGAAATTGTAAATGGAAGGAAAACACCTATTCCAAGTGTCGCTGTTGGAAGTCTCAAAAGGTAAAGAATTGCACCTATACCTGCAGCAATACCAAAAACTAAAGGATCCCCAATACCATTAATCATCGCACTTACACCAACTGCTTGACCAGCTGGAAGATTAGTACCAGCACCAACCTCTCCAAACTGATTAATAATTGCAAATAATGCAAGTGAAGCAACAACAGTTCCAAACACACCGCCTACAATTTGAGATATAAGCTGTGCTTTGGGATTAGTTCCAATGACTTGACCTGTTTTATAGTCATTAAATAAATCACCTGAAAAACCACTTGCCACAGCAACACATCCAGCAACTATAAGAGCATCAGTAGCATCAATATCTACAAATATCCTGATACCCAGAAGGACTATAATTCCGAAGATTTCCATTGGATTTATACCCGTTTGACCTGTAATTGTAGCCGCCATTATGGATACAATAAATACTCCTATAATTAATAAAATAGATGGAACAACTGATAATCCGCTGGCAATTGTAAAAACAAATGCTAATGCTGTTGTAAGTATAATTAATATTCTACTGAAGTTAAAGAATTTTTTCTTATTTGTATTTGATGAATCTGTATATATATCTTTTTTTGTAGAAAATAATTTTTTTATACCTGATATTATTATTCCTAATAATACTCCTAAGCCTGTACCTACTAACAATCCAATACCTGCGCTTGTTGTAAAAGAAGTGGCGGCAACTGTATCAGCAAATAGACCAAGCTTTGGACCAAATGGAATAATAAATGCGTTTGAGAACAATGCACCCAAGAACCAAACTCCTGTATATAGTGTACCTAAGATGTAACCCATTCCCACAGCCATAGGGGAATTCCATACACCAATCGAAGCAGAATTATTGAACATAAATGCCTGTGGAACAATAGCAATTTGATCTCTCAAAAAGGTATATACAGCCGATGCAAACATTGAACAGAATAGAAGTATGGATTTTTCTCCACCTTTGTCGCCAGCCTTAATAGTTAGGGCTGCGGCTGTACCAATAGGGTAAGGTAAACCGCCATTTTTAACTATAAATCTATAACGTAAAATATAGGAAGTGACAGTACCTAAAAGCATACCTGCTATTGCTATTGTCAAAACCTTAACAAAGTTATCTGAAAAATTTTCGCTGCCCTTCCAAATACCCATCATCCATAAACCAGGCAGTGTAAAGGCCAAACCGCCAGCTACCATTGCACCAGCTGACATAGCAGTTTGAGTAATATTGATTTCATTATTAGTTGTTTTTCCAAAAAGTTTTAAAAGTGCCATAGATAATACAGCAACAAAAATTGTTGGCCAGGGAAGTGCACTCATTCTAAGTGCAACATACATTGAACTTGCGGTAATTACACATGAGCCTATAGCTCCTAATATTAAGCTTCTAAGTGATAATTGATCAATACCTAAAAAATTTCTTTCCTTATTATTATTCATAATAACCTCCATGCCCACATTGGGCTCAAATAGTAATGAAAAATTGCATGGAGGTCGCGGTTATTTTTGTTTTGTATCTTCTATTTTTCACGCTAAAGCCTCCTCATTTAATTAACATGTTCTACAAGTGTAAAGACATTTATTCATTATTATAATATTGGTAAAATGCCTATTTCTCTATATTGTGTATAAGTTAATGATAATAGAAGGAATATTGCTAACTAGAAATGAATTTGAATTTAAACATAAATCAACCTCCGTTCTCATTCCCAAAGGGATATAAGTCGTTATAATTTTGATGAAACAAAAAAACTGTCTAGTTTCATAAAGAATACTAGCCGATAAAATATATTATCACATAATTTTCCTGCATGCAATAATTTTGAATGGGGCTGTAGCAAAACGATATCAGATACAATATGATTCGAAGATTATGTTTAAATTGTACTTCCGTACAAACTTATATCAATGGATTGCTCCCAAAGTAATTGCTGAAAAAGTATTGGTTCACCACAAGCATTTTTACCGTCGCAGAACACTCGACATCGTGTCTCGGGTTGCTGCTCAACGCGACGTCCTGTCGCTTTGCCTGCAAAAACACTTGTGTTTCACCTACAATTTCAGCAATTACTTTTAACTGAGCTTCCCATTGGTATAAGTTGTACTCACGTACTATTAAAACAGTAAGTTTTTTCGTATATTATAATTAGTTTTGCAACAGCACTATGCTGTTTAACTTAAACAAAAAGTAAATCAAATTTGGAGTATAGTTTGCATCCAATTTTTGCTGGAGTCTAAATTAGTAATCTGCTTTTACAAAAGCATCAACTTGTTTTTGCATTTCATTTAATACCTTCTCCAATCCAGCTTTTTTAAATTCAGCATTCATTTTCTTTAAATTTTTTGAAGAATTATTTTTTCCAATACTTAAATCGTTTATATATTTATCTGTAATTCTTATAAACTTACCTAAATCCCTTATAACTGGATTCGTATCAAAAGAAAAGCCTAATAATGGAGAAGCTACAGCATTATTAATGTATTCTTTTAAATTTTTCTCACTAGTTACTGAAGGGTTATCTCCCGGTAGTGAATATACAATTGACTGATTTCCAAACATCCATGAACCACAAGGATTATACTTTTCATAGCGTGGAGCTAGTTGGGATATAGTGTTATTTCCAGTTTTTTTATAATGCACACCTTCTATACCAAAATTAATTAAATTTGATAAATAACTATCAGTATTAACAAGCTCTAATAACATTAATGCCCTCTCTGGATTTTCTGAGGATTTTGAGATTGCCTGCATTGCTCCAGTTGCATTTAATGTTGTCATTGTACGGTTAGACAATTCTATCGGTACTGTATCAATACCAAATTTATTTGATATATCCTGACATATAGTTGGTGATAAGTCCGAATAAAATGCAAAAGTATTTGATACATTATTTTCAAAGTACTCATAAGGCCACGATGTGTAGTAATCGACACTAGTGGTCATATTTATATAACCTTTTTTATTCCATTTCTTCATCAAATTAAATAATGATTTAGCCTCAGGAGTATCAAAATCGTTAACAACTTTAGTGCTTTTCCCATCTCTTTCAACAGCCCCTGGTATTTTGCTATCATATATCTTATCATAATTCAAAATATTATATATACTTTCACCTGAATAATTAAAGGGATAAAAATCTAGTATTTCTGGATTATCTACATTTATAAGTTTAAAAATTGACTCTAGATCTTCTAACTTTTTTATTTTCGAAGTGTCAACTTTATATTTAGAAACCATTTTTTTATTTAATAATACACCATGACCAGTTGCAGAATCTTTACTAAAGGTTGGGATCCCATATACTCTGCCATTAACTTCTGCACCTTTTAAAAGCTTTTCTCCTAATAAGGCTTTTGTTTTGGGAGCGTAAATATCCATCTTATCAGTGATATCAATAAAATAACCCTTAGCAGCCCAATACCTATAGTTTAAATGCCAGTTCGCTGTAAAGGTAATATCATAACGCTCTCCTGATACTGTTTTTGCTGCCATTTTATTTTCAAAATCTTCACCCCACTTAAAGGTTTTTAATTTTAAAGTAGCATTTATTTTACTCTTTAAATATTCATTAACTTTATTTAAAACTAAGTCTGTGTCAGCTTGTTGACCATCCCCAACAACGTACCATTCTAATTCAACCTTTTTAGAGGTGTCAATTTTTGGAGCAGCGCTAACTACAGGCTGAACTGGTATACTCATTGCTAAAAAAGCTACTAGAAACAACACCACCAATGACTTTTTGAAAGCTCTACCAAACATACGAAATTCCTCCCAAGTAACAAATTAAGGTAATTATAACATATTTACATATAGCTTCCAATGAATTTTAAAATCTTATGACTAAGTGTTATCAGATAACAAATATGTAAATATAAGGTTGGAATTAGCAGTGTCTTAATGCTATAATTGTAACAGGTGTCTAAGCTTTAAGTGGAAGTATTTACAATCACTTAAAACTACATACGATATTTTAACAAATAATAAATAATATTTATCGTGTATAGGATAGAGTTATCGATTATGATAAAAATAAATAGCCATAAAATAATTGAAAGGAGCAAAAAATAAGATGGATTCTGGTGAAATGAGGTTAGCAGTACTTATCGATGCTGAAAATGTACCTTACAGCAATATTAAAGGAATAATGGAGGAAATAGCTAAGTATGGGATACCAACTATAAAAAGAATATATGCTGATTGGACAAGACCTACCGTTTCAGGGTGGAAAAACGTCCTTTTAGAAAATGCCATTACTCCAATACAACAGTATAGCTATACAAGCGGTAAAAACTCATCAGATTCTGCAATGATAATAGATGCAATGGATATACTATATACAGAAAAAGTTGAAGGCTTCTGTATTATATCAAGTGACAGCGACTTTACCAGGTTGGTAATAAGATTACGTGAAGCAGGGATGAAGGTATTTGGAATTGGAGAGAGAAAAACACCAAGTCCATTTATTGCTGCATGCGATAAATTCACATATATTGAAATAATCAGTGCCTCTACCCATAATAACAACGCCTATGACAATGGAGGTAAAAAAGAGGGTTATTGTGAAAAGGAACAAAAGAATGGCACAATTGCTATTGGTAAAGACATTATAAATCTAATTTCTGTATCAATAAATGACGTTGAGGATGAAAACGGTTGGGCATTTTTAGGAGATGTAGGCAATTTAATTAATAAAAAGCAACCTGATTTTGACCCTAGAAACTTTGGCTTCTACAAGCTGACACATTTAATAAGAAAATTGAAAGAATTTGAGATTGAAGAAAGAGACACAAACAATTCAAAGATAAAGCATATATATGTTAGAAACAAAAATAAGCATGCAGAGTAATGGAATTAGTAATTAAATTATATGTTTTGTAAAGCAAAAGTACTTGACAACATATATATATTCATTTACAATAAGTTGTAAAGCAAAATTACTTTACAGGCGGTTGTTTTTTAAGTTATTTGTTTACAACCATTTAGGACATGTGCCTCATGGAGGTTACGATGGATAAGGTATTCGAGACATCATTGTTGCTAGATTTTTATGGACAGCTACTAACTGATAGACAATTTGAAATATTAGATTTGCTTTACAACAATGATTTAACCTTAACTGAGATTGCAGAGCAGCTTAGCATCAGTCGTCAAGGGGTTTTTGATAATGAAAAGCGCGGCAGAGCTTTACTGGTTGAGTATGAGAATAAGCTAGGTTTGCTTAGTAAATTTTCTCTTCAAAAGCAGAAGGCAGAACAAGTTCAGAAATATTTAACAGAGTTAAATACAGCAGAGTTCAGTCAAAATAACAAAGCTATTATAGAACAAGTTATTAGAG
Organism: Bacillota bacterium; assembly: GCA_023441625.1. Taxonomy (GTDB): domain Bacteria; phylum Bacillota; class Clostridia; order Acetivibrionales; family DSM-1351; genus Ruminiclostridium. Next base: position 23,468 of record JAEZOA010000017.1, on the reverse strand, counting down.
AAATAAATGAACTTGCTAATAATATATAGAGATAGATTGAATTGGAGGTTTTGGAATGTCAGTTTTCGAGGGTTTGTCAGGAAAGCTCCAAGAGACGATGAAAAAGATACGTGGTCAGGGTAGAGTATCCGAAAAAGATGTTAAGGAAATGATGAGAGAAATAAAGCTGGCTCTTCTTGAGGCTGACGTTAATTTTAAAGTAGTTAAGGATTTCATAAGCAAAGTTTCTGAGAGATCAGTTGGACAGGATGTTTTAGAAAGTCTTACACCTGGACAGCAGGTTGTTAAAATAGTCCATGAAGAGCTTATAGCATTATTAGGTAAAGAACAGAGCAAGGTTACATTTGCTTCAAAGCCACCTACGATTTTAATGATGGTCGGACTTCAGGGCTCGGGTAAAACAACTACCTCTGGTAAGTTGGCGAGTTTAATGAGAAAACAAGGAAAGTCACCACTGCTTGTTGCTTGTGATGTTTATAGACCAGCTGCAATTAAGCAGCTACAGGTTGTTGGTGGACAGTTAAATATTCCAGTATTTACTATAGAAAACAATCAGAATCCAGTCGAAATTGCGAAAGAAGCAGTAAAGTTTGCAAATTTGAAGCAGCATGATTTGGTTATAATAGATACCGCAGGACGGCTCCATATAGATGAGAAGTTGATGGATGAGCTACTAAATATAAAGGAAACAGTTAATCCTCATGAAATATTATTAGTAGTTGATTCTATGACAGGGCAGGATGCTGTTAATGTATCACAGAGCTTCAATGAAAAGCTTGGTATTGATGGAGTAGTTCTAACAAAACTTGATGGTGATACAAGAGGTGGTGCAGCGCTTTCAGTTAAAGCTGTTACTGGTAAACCAATCAAGTTTGTAGGTATGGGTGAAAAGCTAAGCGACATTGAACCATTTTTCCCAGATAGAATGGCCTCTAGGATACTTGGTATGGGTGATGTACTCAGTCTGATTGAAAAGGCACAGGAATCCTTTGATGAAAAAAAGGCAATTGAATTAGAAAAGAAAATGCGTACAATGCAGTTTACGTTGGATGATTTCTTGGATCAAATGCAACAAATGAAAAAAATGGGGCCCCTTGGTGATATATTAGGAATGCTGCCAGGGATGGATTCAAAGGCTCTCAAAAATGTGGATGTTGATGAAAAAAAGATGGCTCGAACTGAAGCTCTTATTCAGTCAATGACAAAGAAGGAACGTAATGATCCATCAATAATAAATGGTAGTCGAAGAAAGAGAATTGCTGCTGGAAGTGGTACTACCATTCAAGAGGTTAATTTGCTCTTGAAGCAATTTGAAGAAATGAAGAAAATGATGAAGGCAATGACGGATATGGGTAAGCGTGGTAAAAAAGGTGGTTTTGGAAAGTTTAAAATGCCTTTTTAACTAAGTTTTATTTATAGAGATTATAAAATCCTTAGAAGGAGGTGAAAATAAATGGCAGTAAAGATACGTTTAAAGAGAATAGGTGCTAAGAAGAAACCTTTTTACAGAGTAGTCGTTGCTGATTCTAGATATCCTAGAGATGGTAGATTTATCGAGGAAATAGGTACTTACAATCCTTTAGTAACTCCAGTTGATTTTAAAATTGATGCTGAAAAAGCTCAAAAATGGATAAAAGATGGTGCACAGCCAACTGATACAGTTAAGTCACTTCTTAAGAAATCTGGTGTTATTGAATAATATCAGTACATTGTGGCTTAAGTAGTTTAAATGCGGCTTTAGTAATCATTAAATCTGTGTTTTCTCGGAGGTTAATATATTAACCTACTAAGTCAGTAAGCATTAAATCGTGTTTTCTCGGAGGTTAATATATTAACCTACTAAGTCAGTAAGCGTTAAATCGTGTTTTCTCGGAGGTTAATATGAGAGAATTGCTCGAAAGTATTGCAAAAGCTCTTGTGGATTATCCAGATGAGGTTTTTGTAAATGAGATTCAAAATGAAAAGTCAATTATTCTTGAGCTTAAAGTTTCTAAGGATGATATGGGCAAAGTAATTGGAAAACAAGGCAGAATTGCCAAAGCAATTAGAACTGTTGTTAAGGCAGCAGCCATTAAAGACAACAGAAGAGTAGTAGTAGATATTATACAGTAAACAGGGAAAGGGGCGAAGGCCCCTTTACTTATATCAAAAAAATATTATCTGTAAAGATAGGTGAAAAAAATGTTAGAATATTTAATTGTTGGACAATTGATAAATACTCACGGTGTTAAAGGAGAGCTCAAGTCAACTGTTTTGACTGATGATCCTCAAAGATTTCTTAAACTTAGTTGGGTTTATATAGATAAGAAAGGTACTCTTGAAAAATACAAAATTACAAGTGTTAAATTTTTTAAACAGTTAGTTATTCTTAAGTTTGATGGTGTGGATTCTATGGAGGCCGCAGAAAAACTAAAAGGTTTTTATTTAAAGGTTGATAGGGCAAATGCAGTCAAGCTTCCAAAGGATTCCTTTTTTATAGCAGATATTATTGGGATGCAAGTATATGACGAAAATAATGAGCTCCTTGGAGAACTAAGAGATGTTATTCAGACTGGCAGCAATGATGTATATATAGTGAAGAATGACGATGGTAAGGAGATTCTTATACCAGCTCTTAAGAGTGTTGTAAAAAAGGTTTCTTTAGAAGATAGAAGGATTTCAGTTATACTACCGAAAGGACTGCTTGATTAATGAAATTTGATGTTCTTACACTTTTTCCAGATACTTTTAATATTGTAATGAAAGAAAGTATTCTTGGCCGCGCCCAAGAAAATGGTATTATTGAGGTAAATGCAATTAATATACGGGATTATTCAAAAGATAAGCATAAAAAGGTTGATGATTACCCTTTTGGCGGTGGTAATGGAATGGTTATGACATGTCAACCTGTAATAGATGCCTATAAGGATGTTTCAAAGAACTTAGAGTACAAGCCAAGGGTTATTTATATGAGTCCTCAGGGAAAAGTTCTGACTCAGCAAATGGCAAAAGAACTTTCTAAAGAAGAACATTTAATACTGCTTTGTGGACACTATGAAGGTATTGATGAACGGATTATTGATGAAATAGTAGATGATGAGATTTCCATTGGAGACTATGTTTTAACAGGTGGTGAGCTGCCAGCAATGGTGCTCATTGATTGTATAAGTAGACTTAAACCCGGGGTATTATCTAGTGAGGGATCATATAGTGATGAATCACATTATAATGGTTTGCTCGAATATCCACAATATACCAGACCAGCTGACTATAATGGAAATAAGGTTCCTGATATTTTATTGTCAGGCCATCATGCCAACATTGACAAATGGAGAATTGAGCAGTCTTTGGAAAGAACAAAAAAGAAAAGACCTGATCTTTACGAAACAGCAGTGAATAATGTACGGTGATATAATTGTTACAAATAATTAAATTATGAATAAATACAATATTTTCATTTTATATTTCATTAAACTGCCAGTACAAAAAATAATATTTTATTTTATTTAATTTTTCTATTGACAAATTATTCTAGACATATTATACTCATAATAACATATATAACATATATAACATATATGAATTAGTATTTATTAATTAATTTCTATATTGCTATGGAGGTGGTGCTATATGAGTATAGCTCAGGAAAATTTAAATCAACCAAAAGTACCTATCTCAAAAGACGATATTTTAAAGCTTTATGAAATGGCAAAAGAACTTAAATACGGTTCGATTACCCTTGTATTTCAGGATGGAAAGCTCATCCAGTTAGAAAAGAACGAAAAAGTAAGGGTCAAGTAAATTTAATATTTAAAAACATATTTTTAGAATTAGTTGACTAAAAAAATTAGAGACTAAGTTAAAACCTATATTGGTTTTGCTTGGTCTTTTTTTATTTAAAAAGTGGTCATAAGGGGGAGACAGGGTTGATAGAACTGAAATAATAAAAAAAGGGGGACCGAGTCCATGCCAGTACTTAATGGAGTTTGTGCCAAAATGCGGGCCATGGGCATAAATATGCTAAGTTGTTGTGAATCAAATATTAATAAAGTAAATTTAAAAGAAAAATACTCACATCTTGTAAAAAAACATCCATGCTTTAGCGGGGAAGCTCATTTTAAATATGGACGCATTCACCTTCCTATTAGCCCGACTTGTAATATACAATGTAAGTTTTGCAAAAGAAGTCTTAACAAAACAGAGAATAGGCCGGGAGTTGCTAGCAAAATTTTATCACCGCAGGAAGCTCTTGAGCTTGTTGATAAAGCACTTGAATTATGCCCTGATATAACAGTTGTTGGTGTTGCGGGGCCAGGAGATACTCTGGCAACTCCTACTGCATTAGATACCTTTGAATTAATTGATAGCAAACATCCTAAGCTAATCAAATGCATAAGCACAAATGGATTAATGCTAGCTCATTACGCACAGAGAATAGTTGACGTGGGAGTAAAAACTATCTCAGTTACGGTAAATGCAGTTGATCCAAAAATTCTCCAAGATATATGCACTGGAATATTCAGTAAGGGAGACTATATAGAAGGTATAGAAGGTGCTACTACCCTTATTGATGCACAATTAGAGGGGATTAAGAAAATAAGTAGCTTAGGTGTGACTGTTAAGGTAAATACTGTATTAATTCCTGGCTTGAATTATTCACATATTAAGGAAATTGCAAGAGTGACCTCCAAAGCAGGTGCGTCGATTATGAACATCATTCCACTAATACCTCAAAATGAAATGATTGACTTTAGAGCACCTAACTGTGATGAATTAAATAACGCGAGAGCTGCTGCTGAAAAGTATCTTAAGGTGTTTAGACACTGTCAGCAGTGCAGAGCTGATGCCTGTGGGATTCCGGGTAAGGGAAAAGACCTTGCAGAGCTACTATATGACCATCCTTTACAGACGTTTTCACATGGGTAATTGCTATAAATTTATTATATTAATCGGAGGTTATTATGTCGTATAAGGTAGCTGTTGCCAGTAGCGATGGTAAGGTGGTAAACCAGCATTTTGGTCATAGCAAGCAATTTATTGTATTTAACGTTGAGGCTGCTGGAAAATGGAGTTTCTGTGAAACTAGAAGCACTGATCCGATCTGCAGCAATGGAGAACACAAAACCTCCTCTTTAGATAAATTAGTTGCATTACTATCTGATTGTAAAGTAATTATCGTAAGTAGGATTGGGCCCGTTGCAGCGCAAGCCTTAAATGCTGAAGGTATCTTAGTATATAGCATACCAGACTTTATTGATACAGCATTAAAAGAAGTAACAATAAAAAATATTACGGAATAGGAGAAAAGTAAAAATGGCAAAGAAGATTAAACAGATAGCGATATATGGTAAGGGTGGAATAGGTAAATCCACTACAACATCAAATATAAGTGCGGCACTTTCAGTAGCAGGCTACAAGGTAATGCAATTCGGCTGCGACCCAAAAAGTGACTCTACAAACACTCTTAGAGGTGGAAATTACATTCCAACTGTATTAGATACCTTGAGAGAAAAAAACACTGTAAAAGCACATGAAGTAATTTTTCAGGGCTTCAATGGTATTTACTGCGTAGAAGCAGGAGGACCAGCTCCTGGAGTTGGATGTGCAGGCAGAGGAATTATAACAGCTGTTCAGCTGTTTAAACAGCAAAACATTTTTGAGGAATTAGACTTAGATTATGTTATATATGATGTACTTGGAGATGTTGTTTGTGGAGGCTTTGCTGTTCCTATAAGAGAAGGTATAGCAGAACATGTATTTACTGTTTCATCAGCTGATTTTATGGCTGTATATGCTGCAAACAATCTATTTAAAGGGATTCATAAGTATTCAAATTCAGGAGGTGCTCTGCTTGGTGGCGTCATTGCAAACTCAATAAATGCACCCTATGCTAAGGAAATTATAGATGATTTTGTTAAACAGACAAATACACAAGTGGTTGAATATGTACCAAGATCGGTTACAGTTACACAAAGCGAGCTTCAAGGAAAGACTACAATTGAGGCTGCACCAGATTCCAAGCAAGCACAGGTTTATAAAGCATTGGCGGCGAAAATTGCAGGACACGAAGAATCAAAGGTTCCTTCACCTCTCGAAGTATCAGAGCTCAGAGAATGGGCAGCAAAATGGGGAGATTATCTTTTAGCACTTGAGACTGGTGAAGTTAAAGTGAATGCAGCCGGAAATCTATAATATTATTTTTTGAAAGGAGGCAGTAATTGTGAGTGTTATAAATATTAAAAGTCCCGAAGTTCAGATAAGAGAAGTTCGTCTTGGGTCAATTACCGGATTTGAAGGAACAGCTGGAGAACTAGTGAAATGTGCAAAATCAGGTAATCTAAAGGATAGTGCAAGAAGTTTCAGTCAATGTATGGGCTGCAGCTCAGGTAATGCCTTCTGTCAGCTTTCTATGATAAAAGATGCAGCAATAATTAATCATGCACCTGTAGGCTGTTCAGGAGATTTTTTCGGTTTCAATTTTGTATATAGAGTTGGACAGATGGAGAGAAATCTTCCACCAACTATTGGAAGGTACTTTAATACAAATATTGAGGAGAAAGATACTATATTTGGAGCTACTCAAAAACTAGAGGCAACTATACGAGAAGTATATGAGAGAGTAAAACCAAATGCCATATTTATAACTACCTCCTGTGCTTCTGCCATAATAGGAGACGATGTTGAATATGTTGCAAACGATTTAACTGAGGAGTTAGGAATCCCAGTAGTGGCATGCTATTGTGAAGGCTTTAAATCAAAGATATGGACAACAGGGTTTGATTCTGCCTACCATTCAATAGTTCGAAAAATAGTTAAACCACCAAGACAAAAAACAAATAAGGTAAATATAATTAATTTCTGGGGTTCACATATATTTGACGATCTACTAAAGCCCCTTGGCTATGAGCCAAGCTATGTTGTACCTTTTTCAACCATAGCTGATTTAGAGTACATTTCAGAAGCAGCAGCAACAATTCAAGTATGTCCAACCTTGGGAACCTATATTGGAGCAGCACTTGAGCAGGTTTATGGTGTTCCCGAAATTAAAGCTCCGCCTGCCTATGGTATTGAAGGTACTGATAATTGGATGAGAGAACTTGGGAAAGTACTTAATAGAGAGAAAGAAATTGAAGAAATTATAAAAAATGAACATAAAAGAGTAATACCAATTCTTGAAGAATACCGTGAGAAGCTGAAAGGAAAGACCGCTTATATTACTGCCGGAGCTGCTCATGGGCATGCACTTATTGCACTATTAAGAGAACTCGATATTTCTGTTCAGGGTGCAGCAATCTTCCACCATGATCCTATATATGACAACGGGGATGCTACCTCTGATGCATTAGCACATGATGTTAACACCTATGGTGATGTACATAATTATAATGTATGTAATAAACAGGCCTACGAGCTTGTGAATATACTAAATAGGGTAAGACCTGACATTATGATTGCTAGACATGGAGGTATGACTCTATGGGGTGCAAAGCTTGGTGTACCAACTCTTCTAATTGGTGATGAACAGTTTGGTTTTGGATACCAAGGAGTTTTAAATTATGCTCAAAGAATACTTGAGACACTTGATAACAAAGAATTTGTAACAAATCTTGCAAAACATAGCACTATGCCATATACAAAATGGTGGCTTGAACAAAATCCATTCTCATTTCTTGGAGGTAATACACATGTTGAAGTTTATTGAGCAGCCTAGATTTTCATGTGCGATAGGTTCACAGCAGACAGTAGTTGCAATTAAAAGAGGAGTTCCAATTTTACACGCAGGTCCAGGATGTAGCTCGAAAGTTAGTGGCCTAATTGGTCAAGGTGAGGGCTATGCTGGTGGAAATACTATTCCATGTACAAATACTAGTGAAGCAGAAGTAGTCTATGGTGGAGAGGATAGGCTTAAGAGTGTAATAGATGGTGCATTCAGAGTAATAGATGCCGATTTATATGTAGTTTTGACTGGATGTACTTCGGATATAGTAGGTGATGACGTTGGTAGAGTAACAAGTGAGTATCAGCAGGAGGGCAGACCGATTGTATTTGCTGAAACAGGTGGCTTTAAAAGTAACAACTATGTAAGTCATGAAGTTGTTGTAAATGCTATTATCGATCAATATGTTGATGTTCACAATAAAGGTGAAGTAAAACAAAAAGGATTAGTTAATGTCTTTACAACTGTTCCTTATCAGGACCCATATTGGAATGGGAATCTTGAGGAAATCAAGAGAGTATTAGAGGGAATAGGTCTCAAAGTTAATATTCTTTTTGGTAATGAGTCAGAAGGTGTTGAGGAATGGAAGACTATACCAAGTGCAGAATTTAATATTTTAGTAAGCTCTTGGACTGGACTTGGAATAGTGAAGCACCTTGAGGAAAAATACGGAACACCATTTTTTCATTTTCCTTACCTACCTATTGGTGGTATTGAAACTACAAATTTCTTAAGAGAAGTGACGCAGTTCGGTAAACTCAACATTGATAAAGCTGAAGCCTTTATTAAAAAAGAAGAAGAGAAATATTATTCTTTTATAGAAAGAACTGCGGATTTCATGCTTGAATTCAGATATGGAATTCCGAGAAGATTTTATACAATATTAGATGCATCCTATTCCATAGGTTTTTCAAAATTTCTTCTCAGCGAGCTTGGAATTCTTCCAGCAAAGCAGTTCATTGTGGATGACACTCCTGAAGAATTTAGAGAAGCAATTGAGCAGCAGTTTTCAAAAATATCTGATTTAAGATCGGCTGAGGTTTCATTTTCTATTGATGGAGGTGCTATTGAGCAGGAAATAAGATTGCAGCCTCAGAAAAATAGGGCTCTAATTCTTGGAAGTGGTTGGGATAGAGACCTAGCAACCGATATAAAGGCAGATTTGCTTATTATAAGTGCACCAGTCTCATATCGCTTAGTACTGAACTGTGGCTACGCAGGATATAATGGTGGGCTAAGAGCTATTGAAGACATCTATGACAGAGTACTAAATACATATAGATAATGGTGGTGAAGTCATGGAAAATAGTTTTATATCTATAAAGGACTTATATAAAACTTTTAAAAATAAAAATGGTAATGTTGAAGTACTAAAAGGTATAAATCTTGAACTTGAGAAGGGTGATATTTATGGGATTGTAGGTTTTAGTGGCGCAGGTAAATCTACTCTTATTAGATGCTTAAATCGACTAGAATCACCAGACTCCGGAAGGATTAGAATAGGAGAACATGAAATAACTAATCTATCAAAAAAGGATTTAAACAAGCATAGACAAAAGATCGGAATGATTTTTCAGCACTTTAATTTATTCGATTCAAGAACAGTATTCGGAAATGTTGCTTATCCTTTAGAAATTGCGGGTTATAAAAAAAAGTATATAAAGCAGAGAGTTGAAGAGATTCTTGAATTAGTAGAGTTAACAGATAAAATATATTGTCAAATAGGACAGCTGAGTGGGGGGCAAAAGCAAAGAGTTGGAATTGCAAGAGCCCTCGCCAATAATCCAGATGTATTATTAAGTGATGAAGCAACTTCAGCACTTGACCCACAGACAACTCTTTCTGTTTTAGATTTACTAAAAGATATTAACAGAAAGCTTGGACTCACAATTGTTTTGATTACTCATGAGCTTGAGGTCATCAAATACTCCTGTAATAACATGGCAGTCTTAGAAGATGGATTAATTGTTGAAAAAGGTAATGTACGGGACATATTTACAAGACCAAAAAGTGAAACAGCAAGACTATTTGTAAAAATAAATGCAGAATTTGCAGCAAATCAATGGGTAAAGGAGGGTGAATATATTTGAATTTAAATAACAGTACTATTTTTGAGGTTATAAGAAATGCATTTAGTAAGGATGTTTGGGGAATTGTAACACCAGCAATAAAAGAAACACTCTACATGACAATTCTAACTACAATATTTACCCTTATTTTAGGAATTGGTTTAGGAATTATTTTAGTAGTTACTGACAAACAGGGTCTAATTCCAAAACCAGTTTTTAACAAGGTTCTTGGTGCAATTGTAAATGTACTTAGGTCGCTTCCATCAATGATTTTAATAATTCTTACACTCCCCCTTTCAAGGTTGTTTATTGGAAGAGCCTATGGACCAGAAGCCTGTATATTTGCTCTCGTTGCAAGTTGTGTACCAATGTTTGGAAGACTTGTAGAGAGTAGTATTCTTGAAGTAGCTAAGGGAAAAATCGAGGCGGCAAAAGCAATGGGTACATCAAATTTTAATATAATAGTAAAAGTATTAGTACCTGAGGCACTGCCCTCACTGGTTAGAGCCTTTACTATAGCAATAATAGCAATAATAGCAACAACAGCTCTGGCGGGTTCCTTTGGAGCAGGAGGGCTTGGTGATGTGGCTGTTAGATTTGGATATTCTAGATTTAAAACAGATATTTTACTTGCAGCAGTTTTAGTTCTGATTATAATTGTTCAGTTGGTTCAATTCATTGGTGATTCAGTATCGAAGCATATAATTAAGAAAAGGTTTTTATTGTAAAAATTTTTACTTACAAATAAGACTAAACATATATGTATTATAATTAGTAATTTTAGAAAATACAGACAATGTATTATCTAGTTAAGATTGATAAACATAATTTTAAAAATGAGAGGATGAATTATTATGAAAAAGAGGATTTTATCAGTAGTAGGTGCAGTTTTATCAATATCGCTTTTAATCGCAGGCTGTGGAAAATCAAATGATGCCACAGTAGTAACGACAGCAGGTACAGCTTTTTCAAAGGAAAAGCCAGTAACATTAAAAATTCTATCAGATCAGGTGCCTCATGCAGAGCTTTTAGAATTTGTTAAGCCTACTCTTGCTGAACAAGGAATTAAGCTTGAAATAACAATAGCAGAAGGTTCACTTGGCGAACGTGGTAATGAGGTTGTAGATAATGGTGAGTTTGATGTAAACTTCTTCCAGCATGTACCATACCTAGATTCAGTAAAGAAGGAAAAGGGATATGACCTTGGAAATGCAGGAAATATACATGTAGAACCTATAGGTTTCTATTCTGTTAAGTATAAAACAAAGGAAGAAATCCCTGAAGGAGCAGTTATTGGTATTCCAAATGATGTTACTAATGAGTTAAGAGCACTAAAGATACTTGAAGAGAATGGTTTTATAAAATTAAAGCCGGACCTACCTGAGTATTCAGCTACTATAAAAGACATTGCTGAATATACAAAAAAAATTACCATTAAGGAAATTGATTCAGCTCAATTGATAAGACTTAAGGAAGATTTTGACGGATACATAACAAATACGAATAAAATACTTGAAGCTGGTATTGATGCAAATTCAGCATTATTCAGAGAAGGTAAAGATTCGCCCTATGCAAATATTCTTACTACAAGGACAAATAGAGTCAATGACCCAGCTGTTGTAGCTCTTAAAAATGCTTTAACAACAGAACAGGTAAGAAAGTTTATTGAAGAAAAGTATAAGGGCGCAGTAATCCCAGCCTTCTAGGTTATAAATAAAAGTTTAAGTGATAATTTTATTATTATTTTTGCTAAAAATTGGCGTGGAGGTTAGCATGAAGTATCAAAATACAGTTATAATTTGACTGCGTACCTCCACGATAAATTTGATTACTATTACTGCCAAAAGTTGGCGTGGAGGTTAGTATGAGCTACAGAATAGCAATTGCCAGCAGTGACGGGAAAAATATTGACCTTCACTTTGCAAGGGCTTCACAATTTTATATATATGATATAAAGGATGCTGCTTATGAGTTTGTTGAGCTAAGAAAATGTGAAACAATATTGAAGCATGATGAAAATGAATTTGATAAAGCAATATCCAAGCTTCATGACTGCATAGCTGTTATTGTTAGTCAGATTGGGAGGGGTGCTTTAGCCTATCTTTCTTTAAAGAATATAAGAGTGTTTGAGGCCCCATACCCCATTGACGGTGTTTTAGATAAACTAGTGAAGGAAGCTATTTTAAGTAAGAAAGAGTCTATAAACTCCTGAATACTTTAATAGTTTCTGAATATTAACATATTGTTACAAATTAGATTTTCTTACAAAGAATAAATTTATATATGTTGACTGGAAAACCAGAGGCTGTATGTCAGATACAGTCTCTATTTTTATACTTTAGCAATATGTAAGTACAACTAGCTTCTGCCAGTGACTTTTTGCAAAAGCTATGTTTTTAAAAAATAATTTGAGAGGTGTTATTATGACAGAACAAAATTATGGATTTGATACCTTAAAGGTAAGAGCCGCCTATGACTCACAGGAACATAATTATGCTGTATCAGTACCAATTTATCAGACTGCTTCCTTTGACCTTGGAGATACTGATAGAGCAGGACGACTTTTTAGTTTTTCTGAATTTGGTTATCTGTATACAAGAGTTGGAAATCCAACTGTAACTGTATTAGAACAAAGAGTTGCTGCACTAGATGGAGCAGCATCAGCTGTAGCTGTAGGCTCAGGTATGGCAGCAATAACTTATTCACTATTAAATGTTACAGAAGGTGGGGGGAGAATTTTAACTACCGCCCAGGTATATGGTGGAACCTTTGATAGTTTCAATAAGCTATATCCAAATTTTAATATTGGAATTGATCAGGTATCAGATTTGGATAATTTAGATGAATGGAATAGCTCTGTTAGGCCTGACACTAAAGCTATATTTATAGAAACTATCAGTAATCCAAATGCTTCAATTGCTGATATTGAAGCACTCGCGCAAATAGCTCACAAACATGATATACCATTGATAGTAGATAATACCTTTGCAACGCCATACCTTCTAAATCCAATTAAACATGGAGCTGATATAGTTATTTATTCAGCTACAAAAGCCTTAAACGGACATGGAAATGCAATAGCTGGACTAATACTTGAGAGCGGGAAATTCAATTGGGCAAATGGAAAGTTTCCTCAATTCACCTCACCAGTATATTTATTTAGAGATGCAAGCGGAAAGGGAAGAAGCTTCATAGAGGCTTTTGGACCAGCTGCATTTACAACAAGAGTTAGGATGAATTATTTAGCATATTTAGGAGCAGCCTTAAGCCCATTTGATGCGTATCTAGCTTTATTAGGAATTGAAACGCTTTCAGAAAGAGTTCAAAAGCAAGTTTCAAATGCTCAGAAGATAATAAGATATCTTGAATCAAAAGAAGAAGTAGCATGGATTAAACATCCCTATGCAGAAAAAAGTAAATATAAAGTCTTAGCAGAAAAGTATCTGCCAAAAGGAGCAGGTGCAGTCTTTACCTTTGGACTAAAGGCTACTACTCAACAAATAAATACTTTTATAGATGCTACGAAAATTTTCAGCTTCCATGCGAATGTTGGTGATTCACGTTCTCTTATAATTAATTCCCCAAAAACAACTCATGGTGAATTGACAGCAGAGGAACAAAGCTTTGCAGATATTGCTCCTGAGACAATCCGTCTGTCCATTGGAATTGAAGATGCAGATGACTTAATTGCAGATTTAGAACAAGCCTTTAAAAGTACTTTTAGTAAGGATAATTAAAGAAGCCCTAAAAGAATTATACGTCATTAAACAACGCAAGTTGGCAAGCCAACATTGCTTATGTTAATAAAAATTATTGAAAGGGGATGTATACAAAATGAAAAATGTAAAAAGAGTATTAAACATTGTAATAGCACTTACCGTTTTGACAAGTATTGTTTTGGGACTGACAGCCTGTGGAGAAAAGGATAGTGAAGCTGATAGTTCAAAAGTTGTGACTAATTCTTCTTCAGCTTCTTCTAGCAAAGGAGAATTTAAGTATGGGAAGTTAAAAATCCAGGCTCTTGGAGGAGGAGCTTGTGGAGCTCCGTCTTATGTAGCTTTTGAGAAGGGATTTTTTGCTGAAGAAGGCTTTGATGTAGAGCTTGTAAGCGGTACTCTTGATCAGCTAAAGACTGGCTTAGTTACTGGTGAATTTACTGTAACAAATGGTGACTTTCAGTATTTTCCTTCAATTCAAGAAGGAATGGACTTAAAAATAATAGGAGGTCTACATAAGGGGTGTATTAGACTTGTTGTTCCACCGAATTCTCCAATTAAAACAGCAAAGGATTTAGCTGGCAAAAGGATAGGAGTTGATGAAATTGGAGGAACACCAATGTCAGTAGCTACAATAGTAGTTGCAAATGCAGGAATTGATCCTAAAACAGGTGTGACTTGGATTCCATATCCACTTGATCAATTAGTTACAGCGGTTAATAAAGGTGAAATAGATGCCTTTGCAGCGTGGGATCCTTATGGGACTCTTGCTCAGAAAAATGATGGTTATACTGCACTTTCAGATATATCCACTGACCCTCTATTTGCCGGAAAAAGCTGTTGTTTTCTATATTCAACTCAGAAACATATAGACGAAAATCCAGAAAGAGTTGCTGCAATAGCTAGGGCTTATAAAAAGGCAGCCGATTGGATAAAAGCAAATCCTGAGGAAACTGCAAAGCTCGAAATAGAAAAGAAATATGTTGCAACAGAGGACTTAGAGCTGCTTACTGAACTTATTAAGTCATATGACTATGAATATACAACAGATCATGCATATGAAGATACAAAATATTTTGTTGAACAATTTAGTAAAACTGGGTTTCTCAAAAAAGGCACAGACCCCAAAACTTTTGCTGATCAGGTATATTATGATGTTTTCAAAAAGTAAAATTTAGGAATTAATTATAACTAAGTATCTTAAAAAGCCTTGGTGATATTAAAGCATCAAGGCTTGATTCAAAAAATATCTTTAATTTAAAGATATTTAAGTTGAATTTAAGAAGTTTGGAGGTCAGTATGAATGAAGAAAGTGCAATTGAGCTACAATTTGTAGAGTCAAAGGAAAAAGAAAATTCAAAAGTCAAGAAAAACTCCATTATACGTAATAAAAACTTGAGAATAAATACACTAATTAACATAAACAATGTTGGCTTGCCAACTCGTGTTGTTTGGCCTATACTGCAGGTTCTGGCATTTGCTAGTGCTTTAATTTTAAATATTTATATTCCTACCAAACAGCTGCAGGTTAATTTACAGCCCTACCGTATATTTCTTATTACTATAATTGTATTTTTTCTAGCTCGCAATACTATTTCATTATTAAGTGAACGGTTTGGAGGAAAATACAATAAAATAAAAGAAACAAACTACCATAAAGCTCGTTTTTACTTTGCATTAGGATTGATATTGATTTTGTGGGACGGTTTAACTACTAAATCAAATTATTTACCCTTACCATTTTTCCCTAGTTTAGGACAAATACTACAGGTTATTGTTGAGGACGCATATACATTACTTATAAGCACTCTTTATTCTATGAGATTATTAATCATTGGATTTACTACTGGAACCATTATAGGCTTGGTTTCAGGAGTACTCATAGGCTGGTATAGGCAATGGTATTACTGGCTATTTCCAGTGATTAAAGTTATTGGCGTTATTCCTGCTACTGCATGGATACCCATATCAATGTTTGTTTTTCCTTCTAGTTTTTATGCTCAGATTTTTTTAATAGTTCTTTGTGTTTGGTTTCCAGTAGCATTCATGACCTGTGGGGGAATATCAAATATCCAGAAGTCATACTTTGAAGCAGCCAGGACCTTAGGTGCAAAAGAAAAATTTCTGATCTTTAAAATTGCTATTCCAGGTGCTATGCCTTCAATATTTACAGGTATTTATACAGCTACAGGCATTTCCTTTGCAACTTTAGTGGTTTCAGAAATTATTGGCGCAAAAGCCGGACTGGGTTGGTATATTAATTGGGCCAAAAGCTGGTCTAATTATGCAAAGGTATATGCTTCAATAATTGTGATGGCAATTGTGTTTTCAATAGTAATGGCGATAATTTTTAAAATCAGAGACAGAGTATTAATCTGGCAAAAGGGGTTGTTGAAATGACATTAGGGAATATAGAGAAAACAGGTTTCATTTCTATAAATGGCATAAATAGAACCTATACAGATGCTAACGGAAGTGAAACGGAAGCGCTACAGGATATTAATATTAATGTAAAACCAGGTGAGTTTATTTCACTCATTGGTCCATCTGGGTGTGGAAAAACAACTCTCCTAAGGCTGATAGCTGGTTTAGATCAAGCACAATCAGGTGAAATCCTACTTGATAACAAAAAAATTTCAGGCACTCACTATGAAAGAGGC
Source organism: Bacillota bacterium (assembly GCA_023441625.1). GTDB lineage: Bacteria > Bacillota > Clostridia > Acetivibrionales > DSM-1351 > Ruminiclostridium. The sequence continues at coordinate 7,327 of JAEZOA010000017.1, read as the reverse complement.
TATGTGTTTCAGCACGCAAACCTATTTCCTTGGGAAAATATCGAAAATAATATTGCAGCAGGCCTTAAAGCTAGAAGAATATATAAGGAGAAGAAGGGAGATGTGGCTTATTTTATTGAGTTATCAGGACTAAAGGGATTTGAAAAGTCTTATCCCCATCAGTTATCTGGTGGTATGGCTCAGAGAGCATCTCTTGCAAGAGCACTTATAAATGATCCTAAGGTGCTTTTGCTTGATGAACCTCTAGGCGCCTTGGATTCGTTTACCCGATTTGATTTACAGGATAAGCTATTGGAGCTTTGGAATGAAAGAGGTACTACAACAATTCTTGTTACCCATGACGTAGATGAAGCGGTGTATCTTAGCGACAGAATAGTTATTATGACACCTAGACCTGGGAAAATAGAGAGTATTATTGAAGTAAAGTTAAAAAGACCAAGAGTGAGAAATAGTGAAGAATTTATTGCATTACGCTCGGATATACTTGAAAGACTTCATTTAGTAAGCAAAAAAGTACAACTTGATTACTATTTGTAATACAAATTTTTATTATGAGGTAGAAAAATGGAGCATTTATCACATTTATTTGAAATATTTAAAAATCTTGCAACATTAGAATACCTCCCCAATCTTGGGGATAAGGTTGGGCTTGGTTTGATATTTTTATTTGGGCTGCTGACTTCATTTCATTGCATGGGTATGTGCGGTGGAATTGTAATATCCAATAGCATCAGAAGTAAAGAGGTATCATCTTCTATTACATACAATTTAGGTCGAATTATCTCTTATACAACTATAGGAGCAATAGCTGGAAGCCTAGGTCATGCCGTAAAATTTACTGGTATTTGGAAGGGGGCAGTTCCAATCCTAGGCGGAATTTTTATGGTTATATTGGCTGTAAAATACTTAAACATCTTTAAAGCTTTCAGATGGTTTAATTTTAGAATGCCTGCAGTATTTGCCAAAAGGATTTTTGGAGGAAAATACAATAGTAACCTTATTATTGGACTTTTGAGCGGACTCATGCCATGTGGTCCACTGCAAATGGTCCAGTTATATGCGCTTGGTACAAAAAGCATTTTTATTGGTGCAACCTCGGCATTTGTTTTTTCTTTAGGAACAGTTCCAGTACTTTTCGCATTCGGGTTAATTAACAGCGCAATTAACAGAAAATATACAAAACTTGTTACAAGGTTAAGTGCAGTAATTGTTCTTTTACTAGGGGTTGCAATGTTTGGAAGAGGCTTGGCTTTGGCAGGTGTAGATATTAATATTCCTGTCTTTAGTGCTTCCAAGTATCAGAATATTGATTACAACCAAAAGGAATCACAGGAGATTATAAGTATTCAAATTATAAACACAGAATTAAAATCATATGAGTACCCAGCTATCATAGTAAAAAAGGGCATTCTAGTTAAATGGAATTTAAAAGCAAGTGAAGATAATTTAAATGATTGTAATAATGAAATAGTTATACCTAAGCTAAAGCTAGAAAAAAAATTATTTGTTGGTGATAATTTTATTGAATTCACACCAACTGAGACAGGCGAGATAATTTACACCTGTTGGATGGGAATGATAAAAAGCAAGATTAAGGTTGTTGACTAAAAATTATGTGAGGGGGATTTTAAAATGAAAAATAGTAAAATAATCATACTGGCTATTCTTATACTGACACTATTATTTTCAAGTACTACCTATATTCAAGTAAATGCAGCTGAAAAAACAAATACTGAAAAGGTTAAAGTGGCAGGATACATATATAACGGCCCGTTAAAATTAAAAAGTAATAAGTATGGTATTGATATTAAGCAAAAGGATGGAACAAAAAAGTTTGTGGCATTTGATACCAAGGGACAAAAATTAGCAAAAAGCTTAGTGACCAAGAAAGAAATCAAAGTTGGAACAGAGATTACTGTTAATGGAACTATAAAAAAGAATGTTTTACAAGTTATCTCAGTAGTTAAAAAGGAGACAAAAGCTGAAACAGAGCAAACTTTTACTGGCTGGTTAGGAGATTCAGATTGTAGTCCAAACCTTGAGGATCCAACTGCAATGAGTTCAAAGTGTTTGAAATGTCCACACTGTGAGGCAAGTGGTTATGGTATTTCAATAAAGCAAACCGACGGGACTTATAAATACTTTAAATTCGATGAAAATGGACATAAACTTGCCAAGGAAAATATTGTAGATAAGACAAAGGAAAAGAAGGTACCTGCAATAATTGTTAAAGGCACCTTAGATGGGAATATAATTAAAGTCAAGTCAATTACTTTAGACTGAAAGTCTCCTGAATACAACCGTAATTGACTTTAGTCAAATCAATTACAGCCAAATAAGGATTTAGACGAATTAAAGTAAATAATTAAAAGTGAAAACTTCAGCTAAAATAAAAAATTAAGCTGAAGTTTTCTTTATGCTTCTAAATAGCAGTAATGAATTCATTACAACTGAAACTGAACTTAAGGCCATTGCAGCAGATGCTACAACTGGGCTTAGATTTCCCGTTGCCGCAAAAGGAATACCGATGGCATTATATATGAATGCCCAAAAAAGATTTTGCTTAATTTTTCTTATTGTTTTTTTGGAAAGTTCAATAGCATAAGGTATTGACATAAGGTTGTCATTTAGTAATACAATATCAGCTGTTTCAATAGCTACATCAGTTCCTGAGTGAATTGAAAATCCTACATCTGCAGTGGCAAGCGCAGGAGCATCATTTATACCATCTCCAACCATTGCAACCACCTTTCCAGTACTTTTGATGGAATTTATAACTTGAGATTTTTTTTCAGGCAATACTTCTGCTATTATATTTTTTATACCAAGTTTGTTGGCAACACTACACGCTGTTCTGTAGTTATCACCAGTTAACATCACAACGTCAATTCCTATATTGCTCAGCTTACGTACTACATCATTTGCATTTTCTTTTACTTCGTCAGTTAATGCTAATATAGCATAAACTTCGTTATTAATAGTCATTAATACTACAATCTTTCCTTCATTATGTAGGGGTACCATTATATCATCTGGTATGTTTACTTCTATTCCATTTTCTTGTAGAAAAGCAGCTGAACCAATAAATATCTGTTTTCCATCGACCTTAGACATAATTCCTTTACCAGGTATTGTAGTAAAAGCTTCTGGCTCGGTTTCAACAAAAGCATCTAGGGTGGATACTGAGAGATAAATTGCTTGACCAATAGGGTGCTCAGATCTACTTTCTGCATTTGCAGCTATATTTAGTACGTAATCCTTGCTGTAGCTTTGTTTTGTGCCACTAAGTAAAATACAATGTGATAACTTCATTTTCCCGGTTGTTAAGGTGCCAGTTTTGTCAAAAACAACAGTATCAATTTTGTAAGCCCTTTCTAAGGCCTCACCTGTTTTAATTAAAATACCACTTTTTGTACCTATTCCAAGACCTACCATGATTGCTGTAGGTGTTGCAAGACCAAGCGCGCATGGACACGATACTACAATAACAGCTACAGCATATATTATTGGCTTATCAATTAAAAAGAAATTATGATCAAATATAATGAAAAACCATACAAGAAAAGTAATAATAGCAATTGAAATTACAGCTGGAATGAAGTAAGCACAAACCTTATCAGCAATTTTTTGAATAGGAGCCCTTGTGCTCTGGGCCTCTTCGGTCACTTTTATTACTTGGGCCAAAAAGGTGTCACTTCCAACCTTAGTTGCTCTGAATTTAAAACTACCATACTTATTTATTGAAGCCCCAGTTACAGTATCAGTTTCTTTTTTGTCAATTGGAAGGCTCTCTCCAGTAAGCATTGATTCATCTACTGCTGAGTAGCCTTCAAGAATAATTCCATCAACAGGAATTTTATCACCAGGCCTAACTATTACAATATCACCAACTACTACTTCATCAATAGGGATTTGCACCTCTTTTTTATCTCTTAAAACGGTGGCAGCCTGTGGTCTTAATGCAAGTAGACTTTGAATTGCGGAAGAAGTTCTTTTTTTAGACAATGCCTCTAAATATTTACCCAAAAGCACGAAGGTAATAATTACAGACGATGCTTCAAAATATATGTTTTTCATTCCAGATGCAATCAAATTACTATCATAGATAGATGTATACAAGCTGTAAAGGTAAGCGGCAGATGATCCAATCACCACAAGCAAATCCATGGTAATCTTGCGCCAACGGAGAGAATAAAAAGCGCTTTTATAGAATTTAAAGCCTATAATAAATTGAACTGGGGTAGCTAAAGCTAATTGCAAGCGCCAATCATGAAGTAACCTTGCTTTGAACCTTAAATAGTCAAGAACATAAGCAAAGGTTGACCTTTGGGCATCAGGGAAAAAGTAATCATGACAAAAGCCTAATCCACCAAGTATCATTGCTAAAAGCAAGGGAAGGGTTAATACCGATGAAATAATAAGAAGTTTCTTTAATTTTTCCTGTTCGGACTTTTTTTCTTTACTGCAAATATCTTCTCTATCCTTTTCTGCTACTGAAAAACCAAGCTGTTCGATTACTTTTTTTATTGAGTCTAGATTGACTATTTTACTATCAAACTTAACGATAGCTTTTTCAGCTGCATAGCTAACAGCTATACTATTAACTCCTTCCAAAGCTTTTAGTCTTGATTCAATTAAAATTGAACATAGAGTACAGGTCATTCCAAAAATCTTCAAAACCGAACTTTCCATTACAAGTCACCACCTCTAAAAAATGCAAGTTGGTTAGCCAACATTGCTTATGTTATTTAAATAAGGCAGAGACGTATTGCTTAGTTGCCAATACATCTCTGCCTCTAGTTAACTAGTCAGCTAAAACATAGTAAATATATATGTAAAATAATTATAGTATTATTATATTCCTTAGATTATAGATTGTCAATTGTGACTAAATATACAGAGCCTTTGTTTTACTTCCTCCATATATAAAGCTTAATCCAATTGCGCCAAAGCAGAGGCAAAGCAGATAAAATAAATTGCTTATAAATCTTTACTTGAAAATTATAAATAATATATATATAATGTTAATACGCAAAATTAATATCAATAAACAGTTATTAAAAAAGCTACGATTTATGAATTTCTTCAGAGAGCCGATGGTTGGTGAGAATCGGTGAAAGACTTAATCTTTCCACTTTTGAGCTGTCGGTGATGAATCGAAAGGTTAGTATCCTTTATCATACTAAAGAGTGGCTAGTTTTATATATACTAGCAATTTGAGTGGCAACACGGATTCCTTCCGTCTCATTAAATATATGGGATAGAAGGTTTTTTTATTTTAATTAATAGCAATACTATTATTATATTATTTAGGAGGAAAAGGCATATGTTAGATTTGAAATTCTTAAGGGAGAATACTGAAATTGTAAAACAAAACATAAGGAATAAGTTTCAAGATAAAAAGTTGGGTTTGGTGGATGAAGTAATAGCCCTAGATATTGAACAAAGAAATACAAAACAAGAGGCCGAAGCTTTAAGAGCAGATAGAAATAAAATATCAAAAAATATCGGTGCATTAATGGCTCAGGGTAAGAAGGAAGAGGCTGAAGCACTAAAAAAACAAGTTACTGCGAACTCAGAGCGTTTAGCTGAGCTAGAAATTATGGAAAACCAACTAGAAAGCAAAATAAGAGATATTATGCTTGTTATTCCAAATATAATTGATCCGAGTGTTCCAATAGGTAAGGATGATAGTGAGAATGTTGAAGTTCAACGATATGGTGAACCAGTTGTACCTGATTTTGAGATTCCATATCATACTGATATTATGGAGAAATTAAGCGGAATTGATTTGGAAAGTGCTAGAAAAGTTGCTGGTAATGGGTTTTATTACTTAATGGGGAACATCGCAAGGCTTCATTCTGCAGTTATTTCTTATGCTAGGGACTTTATGATAGATAGAGGATTTACCTACTGTATTCCTCCATTTATGATACGAAGTGAAGTTGTAACAGGTGTAATGAGCTTTGCAGAGATGGAGTCTATGATGTATAAAATTGAAGGAGAAGATTTGTATTTAATTGGAACCAGTGAACATTCTATGATTGGTAAATTTATAGATACTATATTACCAGAAGAATCGTTACCACAGACATTGACCAGTTATTCTCCTTGTTTTAGAAAAGAAAAGGGAGCTCATGGTATAGAAGAAAGAGGAGTATACAGAATTCATCAATTTGAAAAGCAGGAAATGATTGTTGTATGTGAACCAGAAGATAGTATGATGTGGTATGATAAAATGTGGCAAAACACAGTAGACTTATTCAGAACATTAGATATTCCTGTAAGAACTCTAGAATGCTGCTCGGGTGATTTAGCGGATTTAAAGGTAAAATCAGTAGATGTAGAAGCTTGGTCTCCAAGACAGAAAAAGTACTTTGAAATAGGAAGTTGTTCCAACTTAGGTGATGCACAGGCGCGTCGTCTTAAAATTCGTGTAGATGGTAAGTCTGGTAAGTATTATGCTCATACCTTAAACAATACCGTTGTTGCACCTCCTCGAATGTTAATTGCATTTTTAGAGAATAACTTAAATATGGACGGCTCAGTTAATATTCCAGTTGCATTACAACCATACATGGGTGGTATGACAGTAATAAAATAGAATTATTTAAGATATAACTTTGATAGTTAGGGTGGAATTTACTTTTTCGTTTAAGTATTTTGGTGAAATTTTAAGTTTTTCTTTACAATATAGAAATAACTATGTTATAATACTTTGCGTGTGTAATACGGATGGTCCTCTGCACTTTTGATGCACGAACATCTAGGAGAGGGAGGAGGAATTTTAAATGGATATATTAAAATCACTTGAAAGTGAACAAATAAGAACCGATATTCCTAAGTTGGCTATTGGAGATTATATTAAGGTTCATGCTAAGATTATAGAAGGAACAAGGGAAAGAATTCAGATATTCGAAGGAACTGTTATAGCTTTAAAGGGTTCTGGATTAAAGGAGACTTTTACAGTAAGAAGAGTATCTTACGGTGTTGGAGTTGAAAGAATTTTCCCTGTTAACTCACCAAGAATCGACCATATCGATGTTGTTAGAAAAGGTGTTGTTAGAAGAGCTAAGCTTTATTATCTACGTGATAGAGTTGGTAAGGCTGCTAAGATTAAGGAAAAACTTGTCAGTAAATAAGAATTAAGCGCCCAGCTTGGCGCACAGGCAGAAAACCCAGAGGTATCTCACCTCTGGGTTTTTTATGTGCGCCCAGCATGGGCGCTTTCCCGTCGGTGAAAGTCCGATACGGGGGTTGATAGTGCCAACCGTTAGCCAATAGCAAGGGTGTCCTCGGCGACGAGGAATCCGAAGGAAGCTGAAGG